>JADZCV010000006.1 GCA_020851375.1 Nitrospirota bacterium
CAACTGAGATTATATAAAGATGTATCGTAAGACTGGCAGGTATGTCTGCCCCGCTTGCCAGTCAATCCTTTCTGAAAAGGGTCAATTTAATGTGAAATAATCAGGCAAAATAATGTGCAAGGTGACACACGCGAGCTCACCCGAGTGTCCGCACGACTGTGCCATCAGGTTTTGTTACAGGATTGCCGGGAGATATCTTGTTACCGACAAGTACCACTCGTTGTGCCTTTGATAAAACTCAATCCTCTGACGGCCCGGCCAACAGCCATTCGTAGGCCGGCTGGATGATCATATCCGGCGGTGCGCTTTCAGGAGCGCCATCTCTCGTGAGGGTCAGCAGACGTTTTCGCGCCCCCTGATGTCTTTCACCTGCCCCGGTCAGCCCCCTCAATTCCCGTGCCGCCGTCGCCGGATCACTGGCGTCCGCACAGACCTGGATCAGATCTATTTGACCCTCCGGGTCCCGCGCCAGGAAATCGACCTCATAACCCTCCGGCATGCGCACATACGTTACGGCGCAGCGCCTCCTTTCGAGCTCGATCAAGACGGCCGTTTTGAGGGCATGCCCGAGGTTGCCTCGGCCGCTACGATCGAACACCGGGATCAATCCCGCATCCGCCGGGTACGCCTTCCGCGGGTTCACCATGCGCTGACGCTCAGAGGACGATTCCATCCAGACCATCCGGACAAGGAAACAGTCCTCGAGATAAGCGAGCAACTGATGCACCGTATCTTTAGAGATCGCCATCCCCTGGCTCTTTAGTGCGGCGTAGAACTTTTCGACGCTGAACAGGCCTCCCGCATTGCCGAGGAGATGCCGCACCAGCCAGCGCAAGCCCGTGATGTTGCTCACGGCATGGCGCTCGACCACATCGCGCAGGATCGCTACATCGACATAATCCTGCAACAACTGCCTCCTTGAGACGCCGTCAAGCCCTTGGGCCTCAGGGAAACCGCCGGTCTGAAGCCAGTCTGAAAAGAGCCTCTCGATCCGGGTCCGCTCCCTGCTGGTCAGAAAACCGGGGTTCTCAGGAACCACCTCCCCTCGATAGCGGAGCGCCTCGGAGAAGCTAAAGGGGTATAGCGGCACCTCCCACGCCCGCCCCCGCAACGCCGTCGCAATCTCCCGTGAGAGCAAGGCTGCCGATGACCCCGCGATGATGACCTCCGCCCGGCCCGTATCGAGCAGCCGCCGGACAAAGCGTTCCCAGCCCGGCACGACCTGGATCTCGTCGAAACACCAGGTCACTCTCCCCTTCTCCCCTGCCTCCGGGACCCGGCGTCCGTATTCCTCGAGGAGAAATCCGAGATGGCCGGCCTTCAGGTCACCGAGCCGTTCATCCTCGAAGTTCAGATAGGGAAGCCACTCCCGCCTCGCCCCCTTCGCCATCCGCTCCCGCCGCAACTGATGCAGGAAGGTGGTCTTGCCCGCCCTGCGCATGCCGACAACCGCCGTGACTTTGCCGGGCAAGGCCGTCGCGCCATAGACAGACCGCGCCGTCGCCTCCGGCAGGGGCACGGTCAGGGATTCCGCCAGCTTCTCGGTCAACACCTCTTTGATTTGCAACGGAAGGGACCCGGCCATGAGACGATTTCTCCTTTATAAAAGGTGAATATACCATATTTTTCTCCTTGAAGGAAGGAGAATCAACAGATTATTCCGCAGCCTCTGCAAACAGCCCCTTCTGTTCTGCCTTCAGCTTACCCCCTTCCCGGGCAAGGCGCATGATCCCGGGCCGGTTCCGGACAAGCTCATTATTTGGAAGTGTTTCCTGTTGCCATTCGCAGAGCCTTGACGAGCCTGAAGGATTTCTTCAAGAATCCCACTATGATATTCCAATATTGAGCCCTTAAAGGCTTAAAACTGGGAAACGGCTGAATTTGCATTATTTAACGGACAGATAGATATTGTCTTAATCATATTTTGTCCAGTTTCAGGGGTGCAGTACAAGCGATACATTATCCCCCTCGCCGGTTTTCCTCTAAGATTTCTGCAGGCATAGGGTAATGAAGACGCCAGATTATTTTGACTGGGCGCTCACTCTCGTAACTGACGAGATCTGCAGGACCTAAATATGTGAAGGGAGTTGTGACTCCATCTCGCCTCTTTGTGGCACGGACAAAGATGAGGATCGTATAGTCCCGCTCCACATGATTTATCAGGTTTTGTCCCGTGTCACTGTTTTGTGTCGTGTTCGACTGAGATTCCCAGTGCAGAAGTTCCCGGCTGATGGGATAATCGGCATACATGGTACTTGGCGAGAACTCCCGTTCTGTTTTCTGAAAGGTAATAAGCAATGCATACGTCTTGATTTTGCTGAAGTGGAGCACCCCGACCCCAACCGGTCCTGCGGATTCAATGGTTGCCATCCCCAGGGCAGCTTTGATGTCTGAATTGCCATACCTGGCGTGTAGTTCCAGGGTGCAGGGGAAGGGTAATTCCGATAAGATTCCGCTGATGCGTGTTTCCTCCTCTGCCCATTCAAGGACTTCTTCCATGTCAGTGAGAACTGACCTGTTGCCTGCAAGCCTGGAGAATGAATCCTTAAGAGTCGATAACCCAAATGCTGAACCAGGCTTGCCCCATAACCGGTAATGGATGGATAGGGCAAAGTCACCTGCCTCATCCAGGGCGCCCTGGATATCGTTTAGACGAAGTCTATCTACTTGATGAAAGAGATTAATATGTCTACTGCATCAGCAGATCTCATCTCTGCCTGCAGCTCCTGAATAAGCTGCGGCTCGTGGGGTGAACCGGTAAACAAACTGCTCTCGACTATTGGTGTTGCAGGGCGAGGCAGCCCTTGCTGAGCGTAGTGTGGCGGGGTAATTTCTGATAGAACAGATTTTTCTGCAAACACAAGTCTGTGTTTCCCGAGATGGGAATTTTCATTGGTGCCTGCAAGAATATCAATCAGACGATTGCAGAGGTTAAGCCGTTCAAGAGGATCAGTCTCCTGTAATAAAGACTTCTCTATAACTGAAGTTAAAAATGCAGCATAGCGGTAGGGCTGCTCCTCAGGGTCAATCTTGGATAAGACAGACCGCAGCTCTGGATGACGTAAGAGCGCATCACGCAGCCCTTCATCCAGCAAGGCTTCATAAATACCGTAAGGGAGAGTATGACCACAATCATTATATCTTAAATTACTCAGGTATTACCTCCTTAGACAATGGCCTACGGCATCTAATCCATTTTAGCCTCTTTTATAGGGGCATCAACTTGCTCAAGTCTGTATCTTATCAAAGAAAGGTTCTCTTCCTTCATACTGCAATCCCTTCACGATATACGTTCTTAATAAAAACCGACTCCCGTAGAGGGCTATTTCTTAAAGTATCCATGCTTATTGCAACAGGCATAATAATGATATCCTCAGTAAAGCCAGCTTCCCATGCACAATCACTGATATACTTTTCAATAGAGTGGTCGAGACGATCCACCACTATGAACACATCCAAGTCTGACTCTTCAGTAGCGCTTCCTCTGGCCCTTGAGCCAAAGACCCTGAATTCGAGTATATTAACCTTTTGAGATACAAGATTCTTAAATGTCTCAATAACTTTTAGTTCCTTTTCAAGCACTTATATCTCTCCCTTCCATGCCTTTTTTCGCTGTAAACCAACACCATGTAGTAGCCAGCATCAGAGAAAACCTTGCCCTCAAGACATTTGAATTTATCAAGCTTAGCGTGGATATTATCTTCACAGATGGAAGTAAAAAGTTAGACTTATCTATGCTTTTTCTTTTATAGACATTTTATGTTCAAGGTCATTTTGATCTTTCTCTTTCCTGATTCTATTAAGCAACATCCCCTCTGGCTCATCCTTCGGATTCTGCGGGACGAATTTTCCCAGCACTGCCAGGTTCAGAATAAACCAGCGCAGGCTCGGCACTGCGTCTGTCGTGTCAATCAGGCGATCAAGGTTGTGAAGCAGCCTTTCTGCGTTCATTCTTCACCTTCTTCCCTTGCCCACTCTATCAGACGCTGTTTCAGATCCTCTTTTGAAGGCAGGTAAAGCTGGTATTCCCTGGCATGAATGCCGGCATCTTTAGGCAGGGTCAACTCAACCAGTGCGTCGCGTTTCTTTTTGCATAGGATGATGCCGACAGTCGGCTGCTCATCTACCTGCTTCACATAACGGTCAAAATAATTGACGTACATTTGCATCTGCCCAAGATCTTGATGAGTCAGTTTGTCAATTTTAAGATCAATCAAAACATAACAACGCAGCAAACGATTATAGAAAACGAGGTCAACGAAGAAGTGATCCTCATCAAAGGTAAAGCGTTTCTGGCGGGCCTCGAACAGAAAACCTTTGCCGAGTTCCAGAAGAAATTTCTCCAGCTTGTCTATGATGGCTGTCTCAAGATCTGTTTCTGAATAAGTTGACTTTTCATCCAGACCGAGAAATTCGAGCACATAGGGCTCTTTGAGAAGGTCCACTGGTTGACTGATTATCTGCCCTTTCTTTGCCAGTTGCCGTACACGCTTTTTATCACGGCTCAGTGCAAGCCGCTCATAGAGACTGGTGTTTACCTGGCGTTTAAGCTCCGGAACCGACCAGAAATTTTGTGAAGCCTCAATTTCATAGAAGCTGCGCTCTTTGGCGTCTTTGATACCAAGGAGAAGGACATAGTGAGACCAACTGAGGGGTATATGTGTCGTTATTTGTTCAGCAAACCGCTGACTACTTACAGGGGAATGCAATTTGCCAGAAGGCTTCTGGCAAATCTGGAGAAACCTATCCCTGTACTGAAGGAAAAAGGCTCTCATGTTCTGAAGGTTTGATCTTGAAAATCCTCTGCCAAATTCACCGGAAAGGCGTTCAGACAATTCTTTGAGAAGTTGTTTTCCATAATCCGCTCTATGATGCCCGGCCTGCTCATGTTCGACAATCAGGCGGCCAATCTCAAAATTCGTCAGGATCTGGAGTGAATTAATATTATTCGCCGCAGCCCGTCGTGCGGATTGTACGAGGTGTTTTACCTGCTCAATAAGCAGTTCCAGTTGATTTTTCTTCATCTCAGCAGAGCCTCCTCCAGAATTGCCTTCAGTTTGTCCCGGAGTCTGGCAGTCTCTGCCTCGCTTTCTTCAAGTTTGGCAAGCAATTCTGCCGGATTGCCGTGGTCTTCATCAGCAACATGCGGATTCTTGAAATCGAGGTTATAGTTGCGGGTCTTGATCTCCTCTATTGTGACCTTCCAGGCAACTTCGTTCTCCTCTCGCTTATCCCACCAGTCAATACAGGGCTTCAAATGTTCAAAGCGGATAGGCCTGGTCATCGAATACGCCTTTTGGCCCTCAGGTACACGGTGTTCGTAATACCATTATGTTTTGCTGTACCTAACTGTTTCTCCTGCAAAAGGGCAAGGACGGCATAAAACATAGCATAATATAACCTGTTCATTCTGTTCCAACTGGCGGATTTTCTCAGCCTGGGCAGCTTCCTGGGTGGGTTCATTGCCGAATCCACCCTGTGCGTATCGTTTCTTCCAGTAAGAGAGCAAACTGGAAAAAATGTGATGCCGGCGGCATAGTTAAACTGAGGTGCTGATTCCGCTTAACATCTCCTCAACAACTTGACGTTTAAACTCTGGACTGAATGTCCTCTGTCTCTTCATCTGACAGGGCCCTTTCTCCCTTTCAGGGATTAAAGTAAACCTGTCTGATACTCTAACATATTTTGTCCAGTTTCAGGGGTGATGTCCACACTACACTAGTTGGTCTTGATCAAAAATACAACCTCTTTTTTAAGATATCATAACTGCAACTCCGATCATTCTGATGCAAACTTATTACCAAGAATGTTATAGTGCCAGATGAACCACACCCAGATGTACGATCTCGTTTGGGAAAAAAGGGACAGATTTATTTTTGAATAAAATAGATCTGCCCCCTTTTCCCTATGCTATCTATATTCTGAGACACGACATCAGAACTATTGAGTGGGAACTGGTACTATTTGATAAACAGACACCATGTGAAATTCTACGGGTTTCCCGGAATTAATGCCTCTTTTTAATTAAGTTTCCTTCATTCTTTAAATACTGTAATTGTAATCGTCGAGCCGCTTGCGTGCTCTTTCGATTTCCTCTGCATTAAATAGAGGTGCCCACTTAGGATCCTGTATAAGTGCTTCTACAGTTATGTCCAGTCTTCCTCTTTCCCATAGTGCCGTATATCCATCAGAGGGTCTATTGGCATTAATTAAAATCTGGTCCTTCCGGAATTGTCGTGGGTCGGTAAGTCTTGTATGATAGGTCCCCAAGGAGGGGATACCGATGCGAGATACCGACCTGTACAGACAAGTTCTCGGGTTGCAGGAGCCGTGGTTTGTGGAAC
>JADZCV010000007.1 GCA_020851375.1 Nitrospirota bacterium
AGATAGACCTCTCCTGCAAAGTCATTCCCATAGACATTGGCTATCACGCCGTTTATCACCACACCTGCTTCCTGAAGATTGTTGATCACCCTCCCTTTAACCAGCAGAGGTGATTTATTCACTGTGGAGCCATCTGCAGGAGATGTAATCTGCAACTGAATCTGACGGAGGATATCTACATTGATATTTTCCTCTGCCTGATTGCCTGCCCCATCTGTGGCCCTCGCCGTTAGGGTATGCACCCCCGCAGCAATGGCCATTGTATCAAGTTCAAAGGTGTAAGGAAATGTAGAAGAAGTAGCATGGACCTGGCCGTCCACAAAAAGACTTACACTTGAAATACCGGACTGGTTGTCTGTGGCACCAACCGTGATAGTTATAACGCCGCTGACCTGATCCCCTGATGCAGGGGATGTAATTGATACCAGAGGTTGGAGCAGGTCCAGGAGGACATTTCTTGTGATACTGTTTTTATTTCCCGCCTTATCCGCTGCCTCAAAGAAGAGGATGTTCGGACCGGGGCTTAAGGAGACTGTCCCGCTGAAACTTGTGCCCGCAATTGTGAGGGGCTGGGGCAGACCACTGTTCACTGATACTGTAACGCTCCCTATATTTTGATCTGTGATCGTCCCGGACACACTTATGTTTATCGTATTTATAACTATGCCTTCTATGGGACCTGTAATATTGATCTGAGGTGGAACCGTATCCAGGATAATCCGGTGAGAACGACTTGAGGAATTATTTGCCGGGTCTCTGGCAGTAATCAGGATATTGTTTATCCCTTCCACCAGGTTTACAGTAACTTCAAAGGTACCGTTTATATTGGGAATTAACGGGCCTGACCAGCCAAGTCGTAAAATGGCCTCAGGATCATCCACAGTCCCCTGAATCGTTACAGGTGTGGTATTAAGTACAGCCCCATAGGGAGGGTTTGTGATCACGATATTGGGTTTGACAGTATCCCGGATAAAGGTGACTGTGGCGCTCCTCTGGTTTCCCTGACCATCGGCAGCCGTTGCAGTGAAGGGATGGATACCATCGGCCTGTGGGATGTTCACATAGGCCCAGAAGAAATTCCCCTCCCTCATACCGTAAAACACCGCACCTGTATCATAGACCAGTTCTCCATCGGGAAGGAGTACCCCATTTAGAGTAACTGCAATGGCGCTCACATCCATAAGGCCTGTTACAAATCCATAATACTTGCCATATGCCTGCGGGCTGCAATCTTCGCCTGGCGGGTGTGGACTCTGCTCCCGGAAAGGTTCAGCACATAGTATAATTTCAGGACCCACAGGGACTGTCTGAAGATATACCTGTATTGCATCCTGTGATTGGTTTTCACAGGAGTCGCCTGATATCACTGTCAGGGTATTTTCACCCTCCTGCAGGGTGATGCCCTCAACAGTAAATGCCCCGTTAGGGGCAACCGTGGCAACAATCCCGTTAACTGTCACAGAGGCCGAGGGGTCATCTACCACTCCACTTACCGTAATAGGGCTGGAGGTAAAGATAGCCCCATTGGAAGGGCTGGTAATAGTCACGTCCGGCGGGATATTATCATAACCTGTCATCTCAAGAGATAGCTGGTCTCCTGGTGCCCCATTCAGTTCCACACCTATGATGTTTACTGCCTGAGGAGAAACGGTGTGAGAAAGCCCGCTGACCTGTTCATTAAACTGAGAGGGATCAAAGACCACCTGGTTATTTAATGTTACATTGACAGAATCAACGCGGTGAGTGCCGCTGGTATCCCCATTAATAATATTCAGGGTAAAGGGACCCACCATCTGAGGGTTTAATGGAAAGGTGACATCTTCCTTGACAGGCTTTCCCGTTGCCCTGATAAATGTATGGGGGCCAAAGGCACGGCAGGTATCCCCTGTGAGGCGGTAGACTTCAATAGTTATAAATGCGCCTGGTGCACTACGCAGTCTCACCTCAAGATTGTTTCCCCCTGATACGGGGCTAATCTGGCGCATTACTTCTGAGACCTGCCGGCTTAATTCTGAGGGTCTTAAGACCTCCTGGCCATTGAGCTTAACTATAGCGCTTGCCACCCTGTGTGTCCCTTCACCCGTTCCATTGATTATGCGTAAGAAAAACTGGCCGGCAGGATCGGAAATGTTAAAAGGTATGCCCTCTGTTTGAGGTATCCCCTTTTCCCTGATCACATTGAGTGGGCCAAGAACGCGCTCGCCACTTACTGCAGTATCCTGCATCGAAAGCCAGGTTTGTACTGTATCCCCTGAGGGTCGCAGGAGTAGTTGCTCTGGGGCATATTCGGCAATCAACAGGGGTTCGTTTGAAGGCTCATCCTGATAGTAGATCATAAGTGTCCGGTAAAAGGCGGCGGAGGGTATGGGTTCTGCTGAGAAATCAAAACTGATCAGGGCAGGTGAAGACTGGCTTAGTCCCTGAATGGAGAGGGGTTGAGAGACGGTAGAATAAAAGGTCTTGCCTCCTTCTGCCGGAGGTAGTTTATACCTGACAAGCGCCCAGACCTCTCCCGGCCCTATAGCAATATTCTCAGGCGCTTTAACCTTAGCCTGGGCATGGGTTATGCTCCCGTCATAGGCTGGAAGAAGAATGGAATAACGATCTGTTGCATCAAAAGGGTCAGAGGAGACGACCAGTGCGCCGGCAGGTGCAACCATAGTAAAAAGAGGTATCAGAAACAAAAGGATAAGGATTAGGAAGGATTTCTTTGGCATGGTATTTCTCCATCATTGGGTTTGAGTTCAGCTATGATAATAGCCTGATAGATGGAAATTCGTGGTGTAAACTCTGCTTGGATGGTATGTTGGCGTAATTGGCAGGGATTGTCAAGCAAAACATGTCCAGTGAAAAAACGGGTTACATCAGCTCTCCGGTTGACGTTCAAGAATGCCCCAGTTGCAAGGAAGGACTTGAAAATTGAACTGAGGCGTACTGTGTTGTACGTTGAAGCTCAATTTTTAAGTCCTGACGCCGCAAATGGGGTATTATTGGACGTCAACCGTCAACTATACGCACCATCGTATGGCTTCAAACTCCTCCGTCGGCACCTCAAACGAAAGATATCCGGTTTTGGGCCACCTCTCCAGCTCTTCATCACCCCGGGATACAACCACTACCAACTGCACTTCCTCGTTTTCAACTGCCTTAATCATTTTAAATGGGATAGCGATCTCAATGATCTCATCTGCTGCAACCTTGTCAATATCCTGCACTTTCTTCCAGTGACCCTTTTCATCTTTTTCATATTGGGTAGCAAAAACCTTACCTGCCCGGGAAGTGCCAATTTCAATCCGGCTGACATGCGGCTTAATAATCTGGATATTAAAGGTAATTCTACCTGAATCAGCGGTTGATATGAGATTGACCAATGAATCAAGTCGCATGAATAGATTATTCAGGTCAAAACCATAATAAATTCCATACAGGATATTGTCTACCTGGTGCATCGCCCCGCCTGTAGCCCTCGTGTCATAAACACCTGCAGGTAGCCATTCATAATAACTTGTAACCTTGCCATCAATAACCGGTTTGAGAAATGCCACCAGTTCCCGTGTAAGCTTGCGCTCCCGCTCCCCTTTCAATAATGGAATCTTAAAATGCTCAGGCGCATCTTTTCCGAGTATCTTATACACTCCCATAAGTTGAGACCTGAAGAGCTCATCAAACTTGTCATCCATTCCGGAATTGTGCTCTTCTCCAAACCACCAGCACCAGTCGCTCCCCTCCGCAATGTACATCTTTTCCCACGCCTCTGCGATCTTGTCCTTTTCAAGGGCTTCATCCTTTTTTATTGATTCCACGAGGAAGTCTCTTGTCTCCTTAACAAGATCCCATGCGGAATTATCCTCTTCATGCCCTATCCATATCTTAAAATTGTGATTTATCCATGAGCCAGGGAACAACCTCCCCATATCCCGCGCCTGTGGCTGGTCAGCCAGATAGTCACTCACCCTGACGGTCTTAAATGCACTCTCCCTGCTCAACCTTTCATAAAGGCATGACAGAAAATCATGGCCGTCGTTCTTATAGTGCTCCCAGGCATTTTCTCCATCAAGTATTATGGAAACCAAATGGTCGCCGTCATGAGATTCCACACCCTTTCTGATCCGGTGCAGGCGTGCAATAAGGTCATCAACAGCCTTACTGCTGTCCCACTTGGAATATACAAAACCAATAAGGTCCGATATCTGGTGGTCTCTGAATATCATTGATAACCTGTGTCCCTGTTTATCTATAGTGTACGGTTTATACAGGGCCTCAGGTACGGGGTCCTCGTCCGAAAGCCCCCTCTGGAACTGGATGTCAAGTGACCTTGCCAGTATCTCTTCATCTGTTGCAATCCATTTTATCCCTGCCCTTCCCAGTAAAGGAATAATATCCTCACTCACAGAACCCTCGGACGGCCACATACCCTGCGGAGGTGAACCAAATATACGGGAGTGGTATGAAACTGCATTTTCAATTTGTGCCTTTGCATCCTCCGGGTGCCTGAACCTTTTTTGGGGAAGCGCGATGCCTGGTATGGCAACCTTTGCAATATCCGTATCACACAGTAAGGGGAGGATTGGATGATAATACGGGGACGCGGTAACCTCAATCTGTCCCCTTTCCATCATCTTTTTATATTCCGGGATAATCATCCGCATGACATCAATCTGTTTTTTTATCAGCTCAGACTTCTCTTTTTCAGAAAAATCCCTCCCCTTTTGAATAAGGGCCTTCAGAAAAGGATCATAGTCTTTAAACATTGGATCAAACCATGCAAGATTAAACCAGACCTGCAGGTCCAGAAAATCCTGAGTGGTGAAACGGCGGCATGCCCTCTCAAGTGCCTGTGCATTTGGAGAATATCCCCTTTTCTCAAGGATATCTCTGTAACGCGGGTAAACAAACAGCATATTATCCCACTGAAGTGAGAAAAAATTTGTCAGTATGAAAGTCTTGTCCTTAGGGGAAAGTTCTGAGGCAGGTTTGAGCGTAAGGTCCATATACTCATCAGTGGCGCCGCTATCAGTATATTTCAAAATCTGCTCTACCAATGAGGGTACCATGTTTACTGTCTGATGAATTTCAGGAAAATTTTCCAGGCGCGCCACCATATCATAATAGTCTTTGATGCCATGAAGGCGTACCCATGGCATCACAAACTTATCAGTCATAGGGTCCAGATAATAGGGCTGGTGCATGTGCCAGAGAAAGGCTATGTGAAGCGGCCTGTCTCTCATCTCCCGCCGCCTTTCTTGTCTTTATCTTCAAATCTGTAAATAATTTCTCCTTCTTTTGCGAGGCCCAGCTTTTCTCTTGCAAATGCCTCAATATAATCAGGGTCAGTTTTGAGTGATTTTACTTCCCCGCGTAATTTACTGTTCTCTTCCTTAAGACGCTTAATGTCTGCACTAACCCTTTTAAATTCACCCCTCATCTTAATGTATTTAATGAAACCAATGTCATAAAAAAGGAAAGAGATGATAATATATATGGAAACTGCTCCTGCAATTCCAAAAAACGCCCACTTTTTTTGTTTATTTGTCAGGTTTAGATTTCCCGCAAATCTTTTCATACCTTGAAAGCCCGTCTGCCCCTGAATATGGCAGTCTCTCCGAGTTCATCCTCTATCCTGATAAGCTGATTATACTTGGCCAGCCTGTCAGTCCTTGACAGAGACCCTGTCTTTATCTGTCCGGCATTGCACGCAACTGACAGATCGGCAATTGTCGTATCCTCAGTCTCTCCGGAACGATGAGAAATCACTGCTGTATACCCTGCCCTTTTTGCCATCTCAACAGACTCAATCGTTTCTGTCAATGTCCCTATCTGATTAACCTTGACGAGAATAGAATTCCCTACCCCCTGCTTTATACCCTTTTCCAGCAATTTTACATTGGTAACAAAGATGTCATCTCCTACGAGCTGGACCCTGTTGCCGAGCCTTGACGTCATTTGTTTCCAGCCTTCCCAGTCATCCTCTGAAAGGCCGTCTTCAATTGATATAATTGGATATTTCTTAATCAGACCTTCATAATAAGAGATCATATCACCGGACGTGCGTCCCTCTTTCCCCTCACCCTTTAAGTAATACTTACCCTTCTTATAAAACTCACTTGATGCTGAATCCAGTGCAATAAATATATCACTGCCAGGCCTGTAGCCTGCCTTTTCAATAGCCTTGATTATCAACTGTATCGCCTCTTCATTGGATGAGAGGTTCGGGGCAAAACCTCCTTCATCGCCTGTTGAGGTATTGTATCCCTTATCATGGAGAATGCCCTTGAGTGAGTGAAAAACCTCAGCCCCCATCCTTATCGCATCCCTCACATTGTCAGTGCCAACAGGGACGATCATGAACTCCTGAAGGTCAAGGTTATTGTCAGCATGTTTTCCACCGTTTAATATATTCATCAGCGGTACAGGCAACTCCCTTGCATTAACACCTCCGATATAACGGTAAAGCGGGAGGCCGGTGTCCTCTGCTGCGGCACGGGCCACTGCCAGGGATACCCCCAGTATTGCATTTGCCCCAAGCTTTCCCTTGTTGTCTGTACCATCGAGTTCCAGCATAATCGTGTCTATTAAAACCTGCTCTGCAACATCAATGGACAGGATCTCAGGACCGATCTTTTCCATGATGTTAGTTACCGCCTTTTGGACCCCCTTCCCAAGATAGCGTTTCTTGTCCCCGTCTCTCAGCTCCAGCGCTTCTTTCTTGCCTGTGGATGCCCCGGATGGAACCGCTGCCCTGCCAAGGATCCCGTTCTCCAGTACAATGTCTACTTCAACAGTAGGATTTCCGCGTGAATCAAGTATTTCCCTTGCATACACATCAATTATTTCACTCATTCAAACATCTCCTTTCGTTTCATCCGAAAATGCTCCTAAGTACCTGTCATTCTCACGGAACCTGTCCCCGCATGATTTAAGCGGGGAGTGGGAATCCAGAACCAGTCCACTGGTCTGGATTCCCGCTTGCGCGGGAATGACGTTTTCATGACCATTTGTGAGCCCTGAGCTGTGAGCGTGCCGAACAGTCGAAGGGTTCATGACGGTTCACATAAAAATGTCCTCTAATCCTGCCGATCCGTTGCATGGGGATTCATCCACCACGTCAAGCCGGCCATACCTGTAGTGAGTCTACCGAACTAAAGGCCGGCGCTACCTGCTAAGTTTCTTCACTAACATTTCATTCACCTTGGCTGGATTTGCCTTTCCGCCTGACAGCTTCATCACCTGTCCAACAAAAAAACCAATCAGCTTGTCTTTTCCACCCCGGAATGCCTCCACTTCTTTTGGGTTTTCAGATATGACCTGTGCTATCAGCCTCTCTATTTCACCTTCATCTGATACCTGCACAAGCCCTTTATCTTTCACTATGGCCTCAGGGTCTTTCCCTGTTTTGTACATCTCTTCAAAAATGGTCTTGGCTATCTTACCGCTTATCACACCCTCATCTATCATCTTTATCATCCCCGCCAGGTGTTGCGGCCTTATCAGGCAATCATCAATGTCTGTCCCGGAGAGTTTCAACTCCCTCAAAAGATCTCCCATTATCCAGTTGCTTACAGCTTTGGGACTGCGGTAATTCTTCACACACTCTTCAAAAAAGTTTGCAAGGGCCTTTGATGATGTAAGCACCTGTGCATCGTATTCCGGTATATCATAATCATGCACAAATCTAACCCTCTTGTCATCCGGCAATTCAGGCAGTTTCTTCCTGATCTCCTCCTGCCATTCTTCAGAAACCTCCAGTGGGACAAGATCAGGCTCTGGGAAATATCTGTAATCGTGAGCCTCTTCTTTTGACCTCATGGAAACAGTAATCCCCCTGCCTGAATCCCACAACCTTGTCTCCTGGACGATCTTGCCGCCGCCTTCAACAACACCTGTCTGCCTCTCTATCTCATACTCAAGGGCCTTTTGCACGAATCTGAAGGAGTTCATATTCTTCACTTCCGCTTTTATGCCAAATGCCTTCTCCCCTGCAGGCCTTATTGAAACATTGGCGTCACAACGAAAACTACCTTCCTCCATATTCCCGTCACATATTTCAAGGTAACGGACTATCTCTCGCAGCTTCCTCAGATAACTGACGGCATCTTCAGGTGTGCGTATGTCAGGCTCGCTCACTATCTCTATGAGCGGAACACCTGCGCGGTTTAAGTCAACAAGACTCGAGTCAGCGGAGCCATCATGGATGGACTTGCCTGCATCCTCTTCCATATGTATCCTTGTCAGACCAATCTTTTTTACAGCCCCGTCCGATTCAATATCAACATAACCACCGGTTGACAACGGGAGTTCATACTGGGAAATCTGATAGCCCTTGGGAAGGTCTGGGTAGAAATAGTTTTTCCTCGCAAAACGGCAGTAAGGCGCGATCCTGCTGTGTGTTGCAATGGCCATCTTAACGGCAAAATTAACGGCTTCCCTGTTCAGCACAGGAAGCACGCCAGGGAGGCCGAGGCATACAGGGCATGTCTGCGTATTAGGCAGCGCACCAAACTTCGTACTGCAGCCGCAGAATATCTTGGATTTCGTCCGCAGCTGGGCATGGACCTCAAGCCCTATGACTGCTTCGTATTGCAATTTCACTCTAAAATACTCCTAAGTACCCGTCATTCCCACGGAACCTGTCCCCGCAGGATTTAAGCGGGGAGTGGGAATCCAGAACCAGGCCCCGGTCTGGATTCCCGCTTCCGCGGGAATGACGTTTTCATGACCCCTTGTGAGCCCTGAGCTGTGAGCGTGCCGAACAGTCGAAGGGCTCATGACGATTCACCTGAAAATCCCCCGGAATCACTCATTGCTCATTGCTTTGAACTCATTGCTCTCATTTTATGCCACGCAGTTGCCTGTTCATAGGCATAAGCGACCTGCAAGACCCTTTCTTCATCAAAGTGCCTGCCAAGTATCTGCAGGCCTACCGGCAAATTGTTCTCTGTAAAACCGCAGGGAATGGATATAGCCGGAATCCCTGCAAGGTTTGCTGAGATCGTAAATATGTCAGACAGGTACATCTGAAGAGGGTCATCGGACCTCTCCCCAATCTTAAATGCTGGTGTGGGAGAAGTAGGCGTCAGTATTGCATCAACCTTTTCAAATGCCTTATCAAAGTCACCCTTGATAAGCGTTCGCACCTGCTGTGCCTTTTTGTAATAGGCGTCGTAATAGCCGGCGCTGAGGACGTAGGTGCCGAGCATTATCCTCCTCTTTACCTCAGGCCCGAATCCTTCATCTCTCGTCTTCATGTACATATCAATCAGGCTGCCGGCATCCTTCGTCCTGTAACCATATTTTGCGCCGTCATAACGGGCAAGGTTAGAGCTTGCCTCGGCTGTAGCAATAATATAATAAGTTGCAACCGCATATTCTGTATGCGGGAGAGAAATTTCTTCAATGACAGCGCCAAGCTGTTCATACACCCTTATTGCCTCACGCACAGACCTGTCAACTGACGGATCCATTCCGCTGATAAAATACTCCCGCGGAATGCCGAGTTTGAAGCCCTTTATATCCCTCCCAAGCAGGGCCGGATAATCCGGCACAGGAAGCTCCGCAGAAGTGGAATCAGACTTGTCATGACCACTTATCGCCTTTAACATTATTGCACAGTCGGTTACATCTTTAGTCAGCGGACCAATCTGGTCAAGTGATGATGCAAATGCGACAAGACCGTAGCGGGATACCCGGCCATACGTTGGTTTCAGACCAACCACACCGCACAGTGCGGCAGGCTGACGTATAGACCCCCCTGTGTCTGAACCAAGGGCTGCGATGCACTCACCCGCAGCAACGGCTGCAGCAGAACCGCCGCTTGAACCACCGGGGACCCTTGAAATATCCCACGGATTCCTCGTGGCCCTGTAAGATGAGTTCTCAGTGGATGAGCCCATGGCAAACTCATCCATATTGGTCATCCCTGTATGAACATACCCCCGGGTCTTAAGCCTCTCAATAACATCAGCAGTATACGGAGGACGAAAATCCTGAAGGATCCTGGATGCGCAGGTCGTCTGAAGTCCCTCAACACACATATTATCTTTTATTGCAACAGGTATTCCAGTGAGGACAGGAAAGTCCGCCTTTTCCCGGATAAGCCGGTCAGAGGTTGCAGCCTGCTGAAACGCCCCGTCAGCATATAAGGCTACATACGCACGGACCTCATCCTCGACAGCGTCAATGCGGGAGAAAACAGATTCCGCTATCTCTCTTGCCGTCACCTCTTTTTTCTTCAGGAGGCCGTTCAATCCATGTATCGTAAGGTTATATATCTCCAAGTCTGACAATCCTGTTTTTATCATCCACAATTATTATCTTTGGCTTAAATAATTTCAGTTCCTCCTCGCTGTATGATTCATAGCAGAATATGACGATCTTATCACCTACGAGCCCTTTTCTCGCAGTTGGACCGTTGAGGCAGACCTGACCGCTCCCAGCCGGGCCGGGTATTACATAAGTTTCAAACCGTTCCCCATTATGAAGATTTGACACCATAACCTGTTCATATGGAAGCATGCCTGCCGCCTGTATCAGATCCTGATCAATTGTTATACTCCCTTCATAGGATAAGTTAGCTTCAGTGACAGTCGCCCTGTGGATCTTTGACCTTAACATCACCCTAAACACACTTTACCTCCTTAGCTATTCTATAACCTTAGGCACCCGGAAAAATTCCTCTGTCCTGTCCGGGGCATTTCCAAGAACCTTTTCCCTGTCAAGGGATGTCCGTACAATATCCTCCCGAAGGACATTTTTTACAGGCAGGACGTGTGATGTTGGATCAACATTTTTTGTATCAAGCTCATTCAGCTTCTCCACATATGTCAGTATATTGCTCAACTGGGTGGCAAGGACTTCTATCTCCTCATCCCTTAAGGCCAGCCTTGCCAGTTTGGCAACGTGCTCCACTTCCCTGCGTGTTATTTTCATAATGATGTAAGATTGGCGAATTTCACGGCAAGCTGCTTTGAGCCCACCGAATTAAACTTCACTATAACCTTTTCTTCTTCTCCGAGCCCTTCAGATTTCTCAACGACACCAGCACCCCACAGATGATGGTTCACGCGGTCGCCAGCCTTGAATCTACCCCTCTCCCAGGCGACCCTCGTGACAGCGGCAGCCTCACGGCCAACCGGCTTATTATACATGGACGCACTGTCATTTTCTATCCTTATTTTTGCATGTCCCCTGATGTCCCTGACGAATCTCGACTCTGTCCTGTCCATCAGCTGGCCGAAGACATTTCTCCTCTTTGCACCTGTAATATAGAGCTTTTCCCTTGCCCTTGTAATGCCTACATAGCATAACCTGCGCTCTTCCTCTATTGCCTCAGTATTGTCCATGCTCCCTGCATGGGGGAGCATCCCCTCTTCAAGCCCTGTAATAAATACAACCGGAAATTCGAGGCCCTTTGCGCTGTGAAGGGTCATCAGCGCCACATTATCCGATGACCCGGGCTCAGGATCATCCGAACTCCCAAAGAGGCTCGCCTCATCCAGGAAGCCGCAGATATCCATCCCTGGCATCCTTTCTTCATATCTTTTTACAGCAGCAAGCAGTTCCATGACATTTTCAATACGGTCTTCGCCCTTTTCATCCCTCTTCAGTGCATCGAGGTATCCGGTTTGTTCAAACAGAGACTTCACAAATTCAGAAGGAGACTGTTCACAAACAAGCATCCTGAGCCTTTCCATTATATTCGTAAACCCCTTCAGTTTGGGATTGTCAGCAGAGAGCGTTAGCACACCATCATACAACGGCACCTGATGCATATGGGAATATTCTTCAACAGACTTCAATGTCACTGCACCAATGCCCCGGTGAGGAACATTTATTATCCTCCTCAGATTGATATCATCTTCCGGGTGCAGGGATGCCCTGACATATGCCATTATGTCCTTTATCTCTTTCCTCTCATAGAATTTGAGACCGCCGACAATCATGTATGGCAGTCCCGACTCTATCATGATCTCTTCCAGTATCCTTGACTGGGCATTTGTACGGTAGAGGATGGCAAACTCCCTCCCCTTACGGCCGTTTTTTATCATTGATTTTATGCAGCGCGCCACATACTTCGCCTCTTCTCTCTCATCCTCAGTCCTGCGGTAATCAACAGGGTCACCGTCAGGATTCTCGGTCCATAATTTTTTGACGTGCCGGCCTGCATTCTTCTCAATAACAGTTCCGGCAATATTCAGGATAGAGCCGGTTGAACGATAGTTCTGTTCAAGCCTGATTACTGTTGCTGAGGGAAAGTCTGCCTCAAAACTCAGGATATTCTGCAGTTCTGCGCCGCGGAAACGGTAAATACTCTGATCATCATCTCCCACTACACACAAATTCTGATGTCTGTCCGTGAGGCTCCTGATCAGTTTATACTGCGCTGCATTTGTATCCTGATATTCATCAACAAGGATATAACTGAATGTCTCCTGGTATTTCCCGCGGATCTCTTCATTATTCTCAAAAAGTTCAACACACTTCATAATCAGGTCATCAAAATCCATTGCATGCCGGCCTGAGAGTTTTTCCTGATAGAGACTGTAGACCTTCAACACCTTGTCATCCATGCCAAAGCCTTTTGAGGTTTTTGCAAAGTCATCTATGGTGATAAGCCTGTTTTTCAGGTGTGAGATCCTGCCTGAAAGGGAATTCACCGGGTATATCTCATCATTAATGTTAAGTTCCTTTACACACTCCCTGACAAGGTCCGCCTGATCAGATTTATCGTAAATGTAAAAATCGTTCCTGAAGCCGAGTGCACTTCCATGCCTTCTCAACAGCCGAAGGCAGATGGAATGGAATGTGCCTATCCAGAGCCCGTTCATCCGGCTTGCAGCACCTGACCCAGCACCCCTGTTTACCGTATTGCTGACACCTGCTATGCGCTCCTTCATCTCATTAGCAGCCTTGTTGGTAAATGTTACAGCAAGGATGTTTGAGGGCGATACACCCTTATTGAAGATGAGATTGGCTATGCGGCAGGTTATGACACGGGTCTTGCCGCTGCCTGCACCGGCAAGTATAAGAAGCGGCCCTTCTGTATGTTCAACCGCCTTTTTCTGCGGAGGATTCAAATTATCAAGAAAGTCCATTTATTCTACCGTTACACTCTTGGCCAGATTCCTCGGCTGGTCTACATCACAGCCTCTGATAACGGCAATATGATATGCAAACAACTGAAGCGGAATCGCAAGAAGTACCGGCGTAAGCAAATGATCGAATTCCGGCATATAGAATACATGGTCAACCCTTCCGGCTATGTCCTGATCCCCTTCTGTTGCAAAGGCAATCACTTTGCCGCCCCTTGCCTTAACCTCCATTATATTGCTCAGAACCTTGTCATATACGCTGTTCCTGGGGATGAGGACGATCAAAGGCATCTGATCGTCTATGAGCGCTATAGGGCCATGCTTCATCTCGCCGGCAGGATAGCCCTCAGCATGAATATATGAGATTTCCTTTAACTTTAATGCCCCCTCCAGTGCAATCGGATAGTCCGCCCCCCTGCCAAGATACAGGAAGTCCTTATAATTAAAGTATGACCTGGCTATCTCTTCGATCACATCATTCTTTTCAAGCACCTTCTCAGCGAGATTAGGCAGGTGGGACAAGAGGTCCAGCCGGCGCATCCCTTCATCCTGCGTCATGACCCCCTTTGAACGGCCGAGATACAGGGCTAACAGGTACAGGGCGACAAGCTGTGCTGTAAAGGTCTTTGTTGCTGCAACGCCGATCTCCGGGCCTGTGTGGGTGTATATAACACCGTCCGATTCTCTTGCCGCAGTACTGCCGACGACATTGCATATTGCAAATGCCTTGCCCTTTTTACCTCTTGCCTCGCGAATCGCCGCCAGTGTATCTGCCGTCTCTCCTGACTGGGTAATGGCAATCAGCAGGCTGTTTTCATCAATGATGGGATCCCGGTACCTGAACTCAGATGCCACATCCACTTCAACAGGTATTCGAGCCATCTCCTCAATCATAAACTTCCCTGTAAGCGCCGCATGCCATGATGTGCCGCAGGCAACAATATAGATGCGATCCAGTCTCCTGATATCAGCCGCCGTCAGCCCTATCTCATCCAGGTAAACATTTCCGGTATCATGAGACAGCCTGCCACGTATGGTGTCTGTAATCGCCCTCGGCTGCTCATATATCTCTTTAAGCATAAAATGCTTATAGCCGCCCTTCTCTGCCATTACCGGATTCCACATCACCTTTGACAATTCCTTTTCTATGGGATTGCCATCAACATCAGTAATCTGAATACCCTCAGGTGTGAGGGTGATTATCTCCCTGTCATCGAGAAATATAACATCCCTCGTATGACTGAGTATTGCCGGTATGTCCGATGCAAGGAACGCCCCTCCGTGACTTAATCCTGCGACCAGCGGACAGCCGTTCCGTGCGCCAACAAGCACCTCAGGCTCCTCCTGACGGAAAACGGCAATTGCATAAGCCCCCTTTATCTCCCGGATGGACTCCTGAACAGCCTGTACGAGCGAAAGACCCTTTTTAACCTGCCTGTTAATAAGGTGTGCAATTACCTCTGTATCTGTTTCTGAAGAGAAGTGACACCCTTCGGAGACAAGCTCTTTTTTGAGTTGCGTATAATTCTCGATGATCCCGTTATGAACAACAACTATGTTTCCAACCCTGTGCGGATGGGCATTCTCTTCTGACGGGCGTCCGTGCGTCGCCCACCGGGTGTGTCCGATGCCGATTGTGCTGGACAACTTCTGCCCTGACAGGGCCATCTCAAGATTTATAAGCTTGCCAACGCACCTGCGCACACCAATCTTGCCATCCTGTATAAAGGCGATGCCTGCTGAGTCATAACCGCGATACTCAAGTCTCTTGAGGCCATCAATAAGTATAGGCACTACATCCTGATTGCCGATATAACCGATTATCCCGCACATAATGACCTCCTTTCACCTGAAAATGTTGCTATTCACCCGTCATTCCCACGGAACCTGTCCCCGCAGGATTTTTCACCCGTCATTCCCACGCAAGTGGGAATCCAGAACCAGGCCACGGTCTGGATTCCCGCTTACGCGGGAATGACATTTTCATGAACCCTGGTGAGCCCTGAGCTGTGAGCTTGTCGAACAGTCGAAGGGCTCATGACGGTTCACCTGAAAATGCTCCTATTCACCCGTCAGTCCCACAGAACCTGTCCCCGCAGGATTTTTCACCTGTCATTCCCACGCAAGTGGGAATCCAGAACCAGTCCACGGTCTGGATTCCCGCTTACGCGGGAATGACATTTTCACGAACCCTGGTGAGCCTGAGGCTCATGA
This sequence comes from Nitrospirota bacterium, assembly GCA_020851375.1. Taxonomy (NCBI): domain Bacteria; kingdom Pseudomonadati; phylum Nitrospirota; species Nitrospirota bacterium. The sequence goes on from JADZCV010000007.1 coordinate 15,303, forward strand.
CTGTTCACCTGAAAATACCCACTCACAGTACTCATTTTTTCCTGCTTTTCTTGTTTTTCCTCTCCTCCACCCATCCTTCACGGTTCTCCTGCTCAACGCGGCTTATCGCAAGGGCGCCGGGCGGGACATCCTTTGTTACTGTTGCGCCCGCTGCCACAAAGGCGCCGTCGCCTATATTCACAGGCGCCACCAGCTGCACATCACTGCCGATAAATACGTCATTTCCAATAACTGTCTTGTTCTTTGACTGTCCGTCATAGTTGCAGGTTATTGTCCCTGCACCGATATTAACACCGCTGCCGATCTCGGCATCTCCGAGATAAGTAAGGTGGTTGGCCTTGGAACCATCCCCCATAACAGACTTCTTTAGTTCAACATAATTCCCGATCCTGACATTCCTCTCAAGGTTACAGCCTGGCCTCAGGTGGGCGAATGGACCAATCTGAGAGCTGTCTCCTACGGAGCTGTCTTCGATGACACAGGAGTCTTTTATTGTAACTGCAGCCCCTATCAGGCTATTGACTATCCTGTTATTGGAATAAATTATAGCCCCGTCTGCAATTGATGTATTGCCCTGAATAACCGTCCCGGGGTAGATTGTCACATCCTGTCCAATGCTGACATCCGCATCAATATATGTGCTTTCCGGATCAATGAAGGTGACACCGCCGAGCATATGCCTGCTGTTTATCCGTTTTCTCATTATACCCTCAGCCCGGGCAAGTTCAAGCCTGCTGTTTATACCCATTACCTCCTGTGAGTCATCTGTCTTGTATGCAGAAACCCTGAGCCGCTTCCTCAGGCCTGCCTCAATACTGTCTGTGAGATAAAACTCTTTCTGGGAATTATCCGCGCCGATTTCACAAATTACAGAGGTTAAGAGGGCGCTGTCAAAGGCATAAATTCCGGTGTTTACTTCCCTGATCCGTCTGATACTCTCATCAGCATCCCTGTCTTCAACTATCCTCGCTATAGAACCGTCAGAACTGCGGACGATCCTGCCATAACCTGACGGATCTGCAACCTCAGTAGTAAGCACTGTTAAAGACGCACCATCCTTTTCATGCACGGCAAGAAACCTGCTTACTGTCTCAGGCGTTATAAGGGGGACATCCCCGCACAATATTACCAGCGTCCCTTTGAAATCCTTCAGACGATCCATCCCTGCCCTGACAGCATCAGCAGTGCCATTCTGTTTAGCCTGTATGGCCATCTCCACATTCCTGCCGGCGACAGCATCCATCACCTTTTCAGACTGATGTCCCACAACCACGATAATCTTTCCTGATGAAATACTTTCAGCAACAATAACAGGGTAGAGGAACATAGGTTTGCCTGCAACACAATGAAGCACCTTGGCGACATTTGACTTCATCCTCTTGCCCAGCCCTGCGGCTAAAATAATTGTTGCTATGTTTTTTTCCATGGTCAGACCTTGACTCCGGCCTCTTTGGAATCCCGTGCACCTGACTGAGTAAACGCCCCTTCTGCATCAGGCCCCCTGACATCCTTCATATGGGGCGGTGTGTAAAGACCTCCTGAGATTATCATCTTCATCCCATCCTCAACACTCATGCTCAACTGTAAAATCCTGTTCTCAGGAACAAATACGAAATAGCCGGTAGTGGGATTCGGCGTTGTCGGGATAAAGACATTAACTACTGTTTCCCTGGTTAAATTCTGGACTTCCCCGCGGGTCACACCAGTGACAAACCCTATGGCATAAACACCATCCCTCGGAAACTCTACAAGGACAACACGATTAAACTGCTCCTTCCCCTGAAGCGACAGGGTATCAACAATGTGCTTGAATACTGTATAAATGCCCCTGACCAGCGGTACCTTGTTCATCGCCCGCTCCCACATGCTCATAACCTTTCTGCCGATGAAATTGGTCGTCAGAACCCCGACCAGAAAGATCAGTATGATAAGGGTAACTATACCCATCCCGGGTATGTAGTACCTTCCTATGTCTTTGAGAAAATTGCCGAGAAATCCTTCCAGGAAGCTCAGGAGCGTAGATAAAACAAGATAGGTACCCCATATGGGGGTAATCACCAGCAGCCCGGTAACGAAATATCTCTTAAGATGACCTTTCATTCTATTACGACATGATACAATATAAGGGCCAATGGTATCAAGTGATTTGTAAAACATGCGTCAACTGATAGATTGAATTTTATGCACCCTTACGTTATGATAGTTTGATGGAAGGAAGATTTATTACATTTGAGGGTATTGAAGGGTGCGGCAAGACCTCACAGGCCAAACTCCTGATCCGGTATCTGGAAGAAAAAGGCCATAATGTGCTGATGACAAGAGAACCCGGCGGCACGCCAATAAGTGAGGCGATCAGGGAAATACTGCTTTCCACCAGCTTCAGCAACATGACCCCGCATACTGAAGTCCTGTTGTACCTGGCCAGCAGGGCGCAACACGTATCTGAGGTAATCAGGCCCTCGTTAGAGGCAGGTAAAATTATAATATGTGACAGGTTCTCTGATTCCACATTTGTTTATCAATGCCTTGTGAGGGGGATAGACATCCGTATGATTGAGGCTATCAACAGTTTTGCAACTGAAGGGGTCTCTCCTCACATCACATTTGTTCTGGACGTTGACCCGGCAGAGGGATTGAGGCGCGCACGGTCCCGGAATCAGAAGAATATGAGGGAAGAGGACAGGATGGAAAGTGAATCCATGGATTTTCATCAAAGGGTAAGGGAAGGATACCTCAAATGGGCCATGGAATTTCCTGAGAGAATATTTGTCATCAGTTCGGACAGAGAAAAGGAGGCTGTACACCGGGAAATCGCGAAACTGGTTGATAAGGTGCTGGCACAATGAGTTTTGCGGAAATCAGAGGCCAGGACAGGGCAATCAATATCCTGAAGAGGGCCATATTAAATAGCCATGTAGCCCATTCCTATCTATTCCACGGCCCTGACGGCGTAGGGAAAAGAAAGACAGCCATAAATTTCGCCATGGCGCTCAATTGCGCTCAGGACAACGAAGACGCCTGCGGCCTGTGCACGTCTTGCAGAAAGATTTCATCAGGCATTCACCCGGACATTACGGTATTAGGCGGAGAAGAAGGAGAAATAAAAATCGGCTCTGTAAGGGATTTGATAAACGGGATGGCCTATAAACCAATCGAAGCACGAAAACGGGTCGTAGTTGCAGACGGCGCAGAGAGACTTAATCTATCTTCATCCAATGCCTTTCTTAAGACACTGGAAGAACCGCCGGCAGATACTGTAATAATCCTTATTAGTTCAAACCCTGACATGTTACTGCAGACAATATTGTCAAGATGTCAAAAGGTACCGTTTGCTCAAATCCCCCCTCATATTATTGCCGCCATATTGATGGAAAAGGCCGGAATTGAAAAGGAAGAGGCAGAATTTGCCGCCAATATGGCAAGCGGGAGTCCGGGTAAGGCAATGTCCCTGTCATCAGGGGATTTCCGTCATGCACGCCTGGAGGTCATTAACAGTTTATTTTTGACAGGAGAGGCAGGCAGGGAAGCTGTGTTTAATTTATCAGAGAAGTTTTCCAAAGATGAGGCATCTTTCTGTAACATGCTCTTCTGGGTATTAACCTGTCTCAGAGACATCATGATAATGAAGGAACAGGGGGAGACGGGGCTAATCATTAACAAAGACGTGGAAAACACCCTTTCGGAATTAAAAGACAGGATAAGCACAGAAAGACTTCTCAACACAATAGGACTGCTCAAATCTGCATATAGGGGGCAGGATCGTAATATGAACAGACAACTTGCGCTGGATGTGCTTTGCAATAATATAGCTGACGGCATGTTATTGGGGGCAGCAGGCAGCAAATAGCAGGTAAGAGGAAGGACAATGGAACAAACAACTGATATAGAAGAAAGACCGGTAAAGGGAGGTATAAAAATAATAGGGGTCAGAAACAGGGACCGCGGCATTATAATACATTATAATCCGATGGACGTTGTGGCCCGTGTGGGAGACTGCGTAATTACAGAGGGGGATTACGGTGAGGAGGCAGGACGCGTCGTGTCACCTCCGAGATATGTCCTTAAGGTACTCAATAACAAACCATTAAAGAAGGTGCTGCGGGTGGCAAGCACGGACGACCTGGCAAGGCTTGAGGCACAGGCAAAGATGGAGCAGGACGCCTTTTCATACTGCGCTGCACGCATCGCGGACAGGGGACTCCCCATGAAGCTGATTGACGTTGAATATTCCTTCAATGAAAGCAGGATATCCTTCTACTTTTCCGCTGACACCCGCGTGGACTTCCGGGAACTGGTAAAGGACCTTGCGTATAAATTCAATGCGAGGATTGAATTAAGACAGGTGGGGATCAGGGATGAGGCAAGGATGATCAGCGGCTTTGGCGCATGCGGAAGACCGCTATGCTGCGCAACATTCCTGAAGGACTTCGCTGCAGTATCTATAAAGATGGCAAGGGATCAGGACATTGTAATCAACCCTTCGAGGATATCAGGGATGTGCGGGAGGCTTATGTGCTGCATTGCCTATGAACATGGATTAAAGAAATGACGAAGGGCAGGTATATAACAACCCCCATCTATTATGTAAACGACGTCCCCCACATCGGTCACGCATACACAACAGTTGCCGCAGATGTCCTTGCAAGGTACTTTCGAATGTGCGGTCATAACGTCATGTTCCTTACAGGAACAGACGAGCATGGCCAGAAGGTTCAGGAGGCAGCGGCTAAACATGGCAAGACTCCTGAAGAATATGTCAATGAGCTCGTCACAAGGTTCAGGAAACTATGGACGTCACTGAATATATCCAATGACGATTTTATACGCACAACAGAGGAAAGGCATATAAGGGTTGTTCAGAAGACATTAGACCTGTTATTCAAAAAAGGAGATATTTATAAAGATACGTATGAGGGCTGGTATTGCCTGCCGGATGAACGTTTCTGGACAGAGAAGGACCTTGCGGACGGCAAGTGTCCAGATTGCGGCAGGGGTGTTGAAAAGATCGCAGAAAGCAACTATTTTTTCCGCATGGGCAAATATCAGCCATGGCTTACAGACTATATAAACAATCATCCCGACTACATCCAGCCTGCATCCCGAAGGAATGAAGTGCTTGGCTTTCTTCAGAACAGGCTTGGAGACCTCTGTATATCAAGGCCGAAGTCAAGGCTGTCGTGGGGTATACCACTCCCATTCGACAGTGACTATGTAACATATGTATGGTTTGATGCGCTCGTAAACTATATTTCCGCCCCCGGTTATCTCACTGATACGGAGAGATTCAATAAATGGTGGCCTGCTGACTTCCATTTGATCGGCAAGGACATCCTCACCACTCACTCTGTTTACTGGTCTACCATGCTGAAGGCACTGGATGCTGAACCCCCAAAGACCATCTTTGCCCATGGCTGGTGGACAGTAGATGGCGAGAAGATGTCAAAGAGCCGCGGGAATGTAGTAAACCCGTTCGACATAATAGGGGAATTTGGTGTTGATCAGTTCAGATATTTCCTGATGAGAGAGGTGACTTTCGGGCTCGATGGCGATTTCTCAAGGGATGCCATGATACGAAGGATCAACAGCGACCTTGCCAATGACCTGGGGAATCTCCTGAGCAGGACTATATCAATGATAGAGAAATATTTTGATGGCAAAATCCCACCGTCATCTGCAGCAGCAGAAGCGCCGGACAAGACTGTGATAGAAAGCGCAGAAGGGCTCTGTGAAAAGATCAGCGGGTTTATGGAGGGGCTTGAGTACAATAAGGCATTAAACGCTGTGTGGGCGGTTATAGGCACTGCCAACCGATATATTGATGAGTCCGCCCCGTGGGCGCTGGCAAAGGATGCCACAAAGAGGGACCGCCTGTCCTCTGTCCTCTATAATTCTGCAGAGGTGTTGCGTATAATCACACTCTACATCTATCCTTATATGCCTGAGGCAGCAGTAAAGATATGGAGGCAGCTCGGGATAGAGGATGATATTGCATCCGCCAGACTTGACACTGCGTGCAGGTGGGGTGGTCTCAGGACGGGATTGCATGTCAGCAGGTCAGGTGTTTTATTCGCCAGGATTGAGGCAGAGACCAAACGTGAGGGATTAAAAGTCATGAACGAAAAGACAGAAACCGCAGAAGAAAGACCGGAAGTCAGTGACACCATCTCTATTGAAGAGTTTGCAAAGATAAAACTCAGGGTTGGGAAGATAGTCAGCGCTGAGAGTGTTCCAAACTCAAAGAAGCTCATAAAGCTCCTGGTAGATATCGGAGATGAGAAGAGACAGCTGGTTGCAGGCATAGCGTTGCATTATAAACCTGAAGATTTAACAGGCAGGAGTGTTGTTATTGTTGCCAACCTCAAACCAGCCAAGCTAATGGGCATAGAGTCGCAGGGCATGGTTCTGGCAGCAAGCAGCGGTGAAACACTGACATTGCTTCAACCCGCACAGGATATTCAACCCGGCGCTGTAGTAAAGTAGCGCATTATGCTGATTGACACACACTGCCACCTGACCATGTATGATGCCGGCCCTGAGAGGTCAGGAGTTATTAAGGCCGCAACAGAGGCAGGCATCTCACGCCTTATAACAATCGGCACTGACATAGAAGACAGCCGGAATGCAATCGCAATAGCGGAAGAACACGACTTCATCTATGCTGCAGTCGGCATCCATCCTCATGACGTAAAGGACTTCAGTGATGGTGAAAATGTATCAAAGACAATCAGGGAACTGGCATCGGGAAAAAAGGTAGTAGCCCTCGGTGAGACCGGCCTTGATTACCACTACATGCACTCCCCTGCAAAGGCCCAGCAGGAACACTTCAGGCTTGAGATAAACCTGGCAAAATCCATGGGACTCCCTGTTATCGTCCACAGCCGCGAGGCAAAGGATGACACACTGCAAATCCTTAAAGAAGAAGATATAGCGGCAGCCGGCGGGGTGTTGCATTGTTTTTCCGGAGACATGGATATGGCGGAAAAGGCAATGGGGATGGGACTATACATCTCCTTCTCAGGCGTCATAACATTCAAAAACGCAGGCAAGATACTCGACATTGTAGCAGCAGTACCACTCGACAGGATTCTCATTGAGACCGATGCCCCGTTCCTCACCCCCCACCCGCACAGGGGCAAAAGAAACGAACCAGCCTATGTACGATATGTTGCCGAGAAGATTGCAGAGGTCAAAAACATCCCGCTGGACGAACTGGGTCAGGTGGTGATGAGCAACGCCTCAAGATTGTTTAATATCCAACTTTAAAACATATCACGGCCTTCGGATAGAGTTGACACCCCTTAATATTTAAGGCAATAATGATGCATGATTAAGTTTGAGAAACTACCCGAAGACATACTCTTAAAGATTGCTGAAGGGAAAAAGGTCCTTCTTAATGATGACAATGTCGTATTTGCTTATCTATTCGGTGGACTTGCTAAAGGAAGGGCAACTCCCCTCTCTGACATAGATATAGCCGTTTTCCTGAAATCGGCTCATGACGTTGCTGAATATAAACTCGGACTATTCGACAGACTTTCAGACGCTCTCGGCACCAGTGAGATTGATCTTGTAATTCTGAATACCGCGCCTGTTAGCCTTACCGGAAGAATATTACTGAAAAAGCAGTTACTCGTTGACAAGGATCCGCCCAGACGCCACTTATATGAGTCAGCCACATTACGAAAATTCTTTGATTTTAAGATAAAAGAGGATATGTATTTTCTTGGGAGATACGGCATTGGTTGATAAAGCTGTTGTTTTGAGAAAACTGTCAGAGCTCGGAACGTACTACGGGCAGATAAAAGAATTCACTGATATTGCCATTGACAACTATAAGAACGACTGGAAGACCCAGCGTATCGTCGAACGGACGCTGCAGATAATGATAGAAACATGTACAGACATTGCCAATCATATCATCTCTGACAGGGGAATGAGGGCACCAACAACATATGCTGACACATTCATGGTATTACTTGAAAATAAAATTATAAGCCCTGAGATGTTTGCCACAATGGAGAAGATGGCCAAGTTCCGCAATGTGGTTGTTCATCAGTATGAAAAAGTAGATGCAGAGATCGTAATTATAATCTTAAAGCGGCATCTTAATGATTTTGATAAATTCAAAGAAGTTATTCTGTCCTATTTGCAGGGTTTATCAGAAGGTCATGAAGCCTCTTGATAACAAAAATAAATCTGTCACTTTTTCTCATGGGAAAATGAGAAGTCAACAGCATGGTTGTTACGGTCAGTAACCCCAATCTTCATGGCATAAGGGGCTTCTGTTCAACTCCTCTTTGTAAAATCTCCACTTTGGTAAATACCTATCCATGTGAGCAACAAACCTATCATTATGGTTTCGTTCTAACAGGTGCACCATTTCATGTACAACTACATATTCGATACAATCTACCGGCTTTTTAGCCAGTTCAAGATTCAGCCAGATCCTTTTTGCCTTTATACTGCAAGTGCCCCACCTTGTCTTCATTTTTTTGATGCCAAACTCATGCACATGAACCTGCATCGCCTTTTCATATTGTGCAATGAATCCGGGAACAATTTCTTTCAACCTCTGGCGGTACCATTTATATAATATTATCTGCCTTTTTCCCATGCCAGTATTCGGACGAATATACATTTCCATTGTTTCATGCCTTATTGCCACGCCTGACGAAACATTGCCTTCTATTACTTTTAACAGGTAACGCCTGCCCAGGTAGTAATGACTTTCTCTTGTAATATATTCCCTTGGAGTTTCCCTCACCTGACTACGGATCCTCTGCTGGTGTTTCTTAATCCAGCTTAGTTTTGAAATGGCAAATACCCTTATAGTGTCCAAATCCATGCGCACAGGCGCAGATATTCTTACCCTGCCCAATGGCGGATAAACACTCAGGTGCACATTTTTGATAACTTTATGCACCACATCAATACAAATATCTCCTACCATGATCTGCCTCATCTCAATACTCTTTCTGTTGTTTTATGATTGGGAAAATACGCTCTACTTCATCAATATCCTTCAGAATATCATAAAGCGCCTTTTTTATTTCCTTCTCCTTGGCATCATTACCACGCCAGTCAGCCTTCTTAATATCTTTAACAGTCTCGTGTACCTTAACTGCCAGCTTTTCATTATGACCGAGGTTATTATATAATACCCGTGCGGCATCACTATCTTTAATATCTTCCGGTAAATCATCTTTTACAGGATTTGTGACCTCCTGTGCCAGTGCGGCAATCCTCTTTAAATGTTCCTCATAACTGATTGCATTGGCCTTTCTTGCCTTGATTATCTCGTCTAAGAGTTTCGACATCACATCGAAATACGCAGGGTCTGTCAAATATTCTTTAATAATCTTCACGCGTACATTGTTTTCAATGGTCTCGGCAAGCGCTTCTTTACTGCTCCTTATGCCCTGAGGCAAACTGTTTATTGCATTGGCTATTCCTGTTTTTACAATCAAATCAAGCAGGGTCTGATTTTCAAAATCAGAAATCTTCCGGGGTTCATCTGCCTGAATAAAGTTATCTATCAGGTGCCGCATATCCGCTTCATAGGTTTTTAAATCAAGCGTTTCTCCGCTCGCCCTCCTGATCTCTTCCCTCAGTTCTAAATAAAAATCAATCTTCTTTTTTATGCCCTCTATTTCCTGTGCCACATATCCTGCCTCTTCCATCTCCCCGGCAATGGCGGCATAAGCCCTTATCAAGGCTACTGTATGCTTATACAATGCAGTCCTTTTGGATTCATTGATTTTAAGATCATCTTCATTTTCAGGATTACCACAGAACCAGCGGATATATGACAGAGAATCCTTCGGAGGGGCAACCGGTTCACATAATAATGCTATCTCTTCCAGTGCATTGTCTAATCGTTCCCTGCCTGTTTTCAACCGGTCTTTCAAAAGCACATCCACATCCTCTTTCCGGAAGGTATCATAATCCAGTTCTGACGTGTAAACGGCTACAGCATCCTCCACTTTCCTGAACAGGTCTTTGTAATCAACGATGTATCCAAATTCCTTGTCATCACTATCAAGCCGGTTTACACGGCAGATGGCCTGAAACAGCCCATGGTCCTGCATGTTTTTGTCTATATAAAGATAGGTGCATGGAGGCGCATCAAAACCGGTGAGCAGTTTATCTACCACAACAAGCAGTTTCATGTTAGCCGGTTCTTTTATGAATTTGGCCTTGGCCTCATCTTCATATTTTTCAGTGGGTTTTCCGTTAAGCAGGGCAACGTAGGTTTTGTATATGTATTCCTTTTCAGTCTCAGTATTGGCGCCGGTATCTTCTGTTGTTATATCTCTGGTGGATGGATTGTAGGAGGTAATGAGGGCGCTTTTTCCCTGTAACTCAGTATGTTGAAAGAGGTCAAAATAGCGGCAGGCCTCGTAAATACTTCCGGCTACGAGGATGGCATTTCCCATACCCGAACTTAGCCTGGGTTTTACGTTAAAATCAAAGACAATGTCACTGACAATCTTCTCCAGTCTGGAACGGGAGCTTAGCACCCTCTGCATTGTGCCCCATTTCTTCTTCAGCTCGGCTTTCTGAAAGTCATTCAGCCCTTTTGTTTTGGCGTCAAACCACTCATCTATCCTATGCTGTGAAGTAATCTTCTGATCAATATCACGGGCCTCATAAACCAGGTCCCGCACCACTTCATCCTCTACTGCCTCGTTGAATTTATAGGTATGGATATATTTGCCGAATACCTCGAGGCTTGTCTCTCTGTCCTGCTTTAAGAGCGGAGTGCCGGTAAAACCAATAAAAACAGCGTTCTTCAGTATGGCCTTCGTTACTTTATGCAACTTGCCAGATTGGGTGCGGTGACATTCATCCACAAAAACAAATAGCTCACCCACTGTATTTGCCGGTCCGCTCTTTAACTCTTCAATAAATTCATCAAAATTATCAACATCCCTCCTGCCGAACTTATGCACCAGAGAGCACAACAGGCGCGGGAGCGAGTTTCCCAACTGTTTCATTAAGTCCCTGCCGCTTGTAGTCCGCACCATGCCTTCGCCCGCATCTTTGAATACACGCTCAATCTGTTTGTCCAATTCATCACGGTCAGTAATAATCACAACACGGGCATTCGGGTTGTTTTCCAGAATCCATTTCGCCAGCCATACCATGACGAGGCTTTTACCGCTCCCCTGCGTGTGCCATATGATGCCGCCCTCCCGTCTCCTCACATGCTCCTGCGCAGCCTTGACCCCGAAATACTGATGCGGACGACAGAGCTTCTTAATACCGCCGTCAAACAGGGCAAAGTTGTAAATGATCTCTAATAACCGATTCTTGTCACAAAGCTTCAGCAGATACTTATCCAGCAGATTTTCTTCGCTGACTTCCTCCTTCCATTTCAGGAAATATTTTTCAGGCGTGCCGATGGCGCCGTAACGCAGGCCTTCAGTATCATTTCCTGCAAAGACAAATTGAATGGTTGAGAAGAAGGATTGAATAAATTCTTTTTGCTGATTTACGATGCTCTGCCTGATGCCGTCGCCAATGGAAACCGTGCTCCGTTTCAGTTCCAGCACAGCCAATGCAATGCCGTTTACATAAAGCACAACGTCGGGACGCTTGTCATGGTTGCCCTGGATCGTCACCTCTTCTGCAACAGCAAAATGATTTTTAAGCGGATGTTTCCAGTCAATCAGCGCCACTGTTTCATAGTTCTCACCAACATCTGCTTTAACCTTTACGCCATACCGCAGCAACCCATACACATTTTTATTGTTGGTGTATAAACTTTCTTGATAGTTGTTTGCAGTAATGCGCAGCTTATCCAGCGCCTTATTGATCAATATTTCACTGTATCTCTTTTCTCTCAGGTATGCCCTGACAAGGCCTTCTTCTATATTGCTGTTGCCAGGCAGCTCTTCCCAGTCTCCGAGCCAGGTGTAGCCCAGTTTATTTTGAAACAAATGCACTACACGGTCCTGGGTGGCTCGTTCTATTTGCCCAACTTTGTTCAATCAGAATCTCCGTTCAAATCCCCCCATCCCCCCTTTACTAAAGGGGGGAACTGATATCCCCCTTTGAAAAAGGGGGACTAAGGGGGATTTACATTGCCCTTTATTCAAAAAGCTGCAAGTACTTGTCAAAGACAAAAATCCTGTTTCGCCTGTATCCGGTTATCTCTTTCAGGATGCCAAGCCTGATAAAGTCCTCTATCAGGCGCAGGGCAGTAGAGGTATTTATTGTTAAATGTCTGGAAACTTCCTGGCTGTCTGTTGTCGGACGGCTGTATAAATAATGCAATAAACGCTGAGCCAGTTTCGTCTTTTTGCCGAGTGTCAGTATATCCTGATACTCAGTTTTCTGCCGCAGTGCAATGATTGCCTTGAATGTCTCTATTGAGTTCTGAGCAGTCTGCCTGGTTCCTTCCAGAAAAAATTTGAGCCACTGCGTCAGGTCATTATGTGTCCGCACCCTGTTCAGGTTATCAATATAAAGGGTCTTATTCTTTTCAAAAAAAGCAGACAGATACAATGTCGGTTTTGTCAGAAGCCCCTTGCTGACAAGATAAAGGGTTATAAGCAGTCGTCCGATCCTGCCGTTGCCGTCTAAAAACGGATGTATGGTCTCAAACTGATAATGGGCAATCCCGATCCTGATTAAGTGGGGAATCAGATGGATCTCGTCATTCAGAAAATTATCAAGATCTTTCATAAGATCCGGCAAATCGCTGTGGTGTGGCGGAATAAACACAGCATCTTTTATGGATGCACCTCCTATCCAGTTCTGACTGGTACGGAATTCCCCCGGCAACTTATGTTTTCCACGTACACCCTGAAGCAGTGTTGCGTGCGCATTTTTCAGCAGACGTCTTGAAAGCGGCAAGTTGCTTAGAGCATCTACCGCTTCATTCATCGCCTTGATATAGTTCTGTACCTCTTCCCAGTCGTCCCTTTTTTCCGGATCAATATTTTCAGCTTTCTGCAATACCTCAGCTATGTTTGTCTGAGTCCCTTCTATACGGCTGGATGTCGTAGCCTCTTTGCTGACATGCATCATAATGAAAAAATCAATATCAGGGACCAACTGTGAATATGCATTCAATTCACCAAGCTTTATATCTGCTTCGCTTAAGAGATTGACCAGACTACTGTCACTTATCTGCCAGCCTATACTTATGCGGTTCGGCAGAAAGCTCTTGTACCGGTACTGTTGTCTGTAGCTGCCTGCTTCAAATTTTTTTATATCCATTCATTCATACCTGTTTTCTGCAAACATATTTCATCTTATTTGTACTTAATTGATTTTGTGCAAATATAGCATTTATTATTTGCAGTTTCAAGCTAAATCAACCGCGTCTTCCCTGTCAGCAGTTCCTGCATCATGCCCTGTTTGATCATCCTGTATTTACCCGCCTTCTGCTCCAACTGCTCAATCTCCGCATCCATACCGCTGAGAATTTGGGCAATGGCGGTTTGTTCTTCAAACGAGTCCGGAATTCTTACTCTAATATCTTGAACAACATTATTCATTAATTTAGGGTTCCCCACATAAGAAACATATTTCTTGGAAACACAATTGAATATCCCCGCAATGCACTGATTTGAATAGCCTTCTTTACTCTCCAGAACCCCACATACATTTGTGCAATAAAATTTACCAGCCCTAAATTTAACATCACCAGCATTAGCTCCGTCTGTTGTCCAAGTAATACAGTCCTCGAATAAATAATTACTAAAATATCCTGCCAATCCATTATTAAGTGTCTGTGATGAATAAACGGGGTAACGATATTCACCAATTTTCTCTTTGGAAATGTCTGTCATTGCTAAAACCTGTCCTCTTGTAACCCTAAAAATGTCCCCGAGTCTCTTCGTTTTCCACTCCCCGCTAAACCCAGGCAGGCGTTTTTTGCCGGTGAGGAGCTCCTGCATAGCCACTTGTTTAATCTTCCGCTTTTTGGCAATGAGCTCTTCCAACCTGCTGATAAGCGCATCCGCATCGCTTAATGCCGTGGCAATGGCGGTTTGTTCGGCTTTGGTGGAAGGAAGGGGAATAAGGATTTTAGCAATATTAGTCTTGCTGATTCCTGTTACTTTTGTTCCCACAGCAAAGAACTTAAATTGGCTTTTTACATAATACGGCTGAAAACAATATCGCTTGTAATCGTTATCAATAATGTCATTGCTGCTTTTCGAAACAATAGTATGTAATCCTGAAATGAATGGTATACCCTCTGAATTAAATACAACAATATGCTTGCTTGCACCTTCATCATCTTCCGATGCATCAACAAAAACGACATCTCCTGTATTTAATAAGGATTTTGAAGTAACCTTTCTAATGGATACTTTAAGTTTAGGTATTTCAGAGTATTCCTTCTTAACATCTATAAATGTTTTGGTCCTTCCGGAATTGTCGTGGGTCGGTAAGTCTTGTATGATAGGTCCCCAAGGAGGGGATACCGATGCGAGATACCGACCTGTACAGACAAGTTCTCGGGTTGCAGGAGCCGTGGTTTGTGGAAC
>JADZCV010000008.1 GCA_020851375.1 Nitrospirota bacterium
ATGGGGCGATGGAGAAGGGAAGGATTGAAAGCTTCCGGTTCCACGATCTGAGGCATACCTTTGCCACAAGACTGGTGCAGGCAGGTATCGATTTGTACAAGGTGCAACGGCTTCTGGGGCACAAGACGCCGGCGATGACGCAGCGGTACGCGCATCATTCTCCGGAAAGTCTCAGGGATGGCGTGGAGGCGCTGGATAAAATGAACGGGAACGGCGTATCACAATTCTATCACAGCGCCAATAAACCGGAGACGGAGCCGAATGTCTCCGGGGAAAATCTATCACAAATCTATCACAATTGAGGAGTAAGCCTGGTGAGGGTATTTCGTAACTATTTGAAATATTGGAGCGGGAAACGGGATTTGAACCCGCGACCCTCGCCTTGGCAAGGCGATGCTCTACCGCTGAGCTATTCCCGCTTTATGCGGTCACACAACTCATCATTTTTAGCATTTTTACTGTTCCCCTGTCAATAGTGGTGGCAAAATATCGTGATTTGACTTATAATTTCATGATGAGTTTGATTGCCATCATAGACTATGGTATGGGGAATCTCAGGAGTGTTGAGAAGGCATTTGAGCGTGTCGGTCATAATGCATTTATTGCAAGGAGGCCTGAAGAAGTCTCAAAGGCATCACATGTAGTCCTTCCGGGTGTAGGTGGTTTTCCGGAGTGCATGAAAAACCTGACTGAAACTGGTATGATAGATGCCGTATATAAGAGTATTGAGTCCGGGAAGCAGTTCCTCGGGATATGTCTCGGTCTTCAGCTCCTGTTCAGTGAGAGTGAGGAGTTTGGCAGGCACAGGGGATTGGACATTCTGCCTGGCCGGGTTATAAAATTTGATCTGAGGAAGGAGTTTAAGGTTCCTCATATGGGCTGGAATGGTATTAGTTTGAAGAAGGAGGTTCAGTTGCTGAAAGATGTTCCTGATAACTCCTACGTCTATTTTGTCCATTCCTATTATGTGGAGCCTGATGACAAGGCGATTATTGCCACGGTGTCTGATTACGGTGTTGAGTTTACATCGGCTGTGTATAAAGATAATATCTTTGCATGCCAGTTTCATCCGGAAAAAAGCCAGGATATGGGACTGAGGATATTAAGAAATTTCGGGGATAGTAAATGAAGACACTCAAAATTGGTTTATCTCTGTTGCTCCTTGCCATCTTTTTTTATACAGGATGCAGTCCTAAATATGTATCTACTGCAACTGTGCCCAATTGGGCGGATGCAGGTATCAGGAAAGTTGTAGTGATTCCATTTATTGCAATGCCGGATGGGGATCAGAAGGGATTAAGGAGTGCCAGGGTAAGTCCGGATGGAGTTACGATGGTCTACAGTACTTTTTACAGCAGGTTTGGAGAGTTGGGGTACCTCAGCATACCATATGATGAAGTGGACAAAGATGAACTCGCTGCGCCAGGGCCGGTTTCGGTTGATCTTGTGCGGGCTGTCGGAGAGAAAACCGGGGGGGATGCTATACTCACGGGTGTGGTTACAAGATATGAGGAGAGGGTTGGAGGGCCGGTTGGCATACGGAAACCGGCATCTGTTGGATTTGAGGCAAGGTTGATCAACGCCAAAGACGGGACTCTCCTCTGGACAGGAAAATATGCAGAGACGCAGAAGTCTCTTACAGAGGACCTGAGTATGATACTCATATTTATTCAGAGAGGCGGGAAATGGCTGACAGCAGAGCAGCTTGCAAGGTATGGGGTCAACGAGATGCTGAAAACCCTGCCGAAGGTTAAATAGGGACAGCGACTATTTATTTGTTGCTACATGATCTTCATCTGCAAAAATAAATAGTCGCTGTCCCTATTTAACGTAACTATAACAGGAGGGGTTTAAATGAAAATAATTCCGGCAATAGATATTAAAGGCGGACAGTGCGTAAGATTATATCAGGGGCAGATGGATCAGGAGACTGTTTATTCAGACAATCCCCTGGAGGTTGCCAGGAGATGGGAAGATGCGGGGGCTGAGATGCTTCATGTTGTGGACCTTGATGGTGCTGTGGAAGGAGCCCCTGTAAATGATGAGATCATCTGTAAGATAATCTCATCTCTCAAAATTCCCGTGCAGGTGGGTGGAGGTATAAGAGAGATCCCTGCGGCCGGCAGGTATATTGATGCCGGAGCTGCAAGGGTGGTGCTTGGCACTGCAGCCATAAGCTATACAGGTCTTGTACTCTTATTGGCCGAGTCATTTCCAGGAAAAATCGTTATTTCGATAGATGCATCAGATGGAATGGTTGCCATAAGGGGATGGCAGGAAGTTACAAATACAAGTGTTGTTGAAGTAGCAAAGCAGTTTGAAGATGCACGTATAAGTGCGATAGTATTTACTGACATTAAAAGGGACGGGACTCTGTCGGGCCCGAACATAGAGAGCATCGAAAGGCTTTCCAAAAATGTCAGGATTCCTGTTATTGCCTCCGGGGGGGTATCAGGCATCAGGGACATTGAGGAGCTGCAGACTATCAGGGATCCGGAGCTGGAAGGGGTGATTGTCGGGAAGGCAATATACTCCGGTGCGATAGACCTGAGTGCGGCTATAGCGCTTACGAAGAAATAGATTATGCTGGCTAAACGCATTATTCCATGTCTGGATGTTAAAGAGGGCCGGGTTGTAAAGGGGATCAGCTTTGTTAATCTCAGGGATGCCGGGGATCCTGTTGAGGCGGCCCGTCTTTATAATGACGAGGGCGCTGATGAGCTTTGCTTCCTTGATATAACTGCATCGAGCGATAAGCGGTCAATATTGATTGATGTTGTGAGGAAAACTGCTGAGCAGGTATTTATGCCTCTGACAGTTGGAGGAGGTGTCCGTACTCTCGATGATATAAGGACGCTTCTTAATGCAGGGGCTGACAAGGTGTCAATAAATACTGCTGCTGTGAAGAGACCGGAGTTTGTGCGTGAGGCGTCAGAGAAATTCGGCAGCCAGTGTATTGTAGTGGCCATTGATGCAAGACGGTCGTCGTTGACATCAGAGATGGGCTTGGATCCGGTTCCCGGCAAGTTGCCGCATTGGGAGGTGTTTACTCATGGCGGCCGTACGGCCACAGGGCTTGATGCCGTCCAGTGGGCAAAGAAGATGGAGGCATACGGGGCAGGGGAGATACTCCTGACAAGTATGGACAGGGATGGGACTAAGGACGGATATGATATAGAGTTGACGCGGGCTGTTTCTGAGGCTGTTACAATACCCGTAATTGCATCAGGGGGTGCGGGGACGCTTGAGCATTTGTATGAGGGCATTGATGGCGGAAAGGCGGATGCAGTACTTGCGGCCTCTATATTTCACTTCAGGGAATATACGATAAGGGAGACGAAGGAGTATCTGAAGTCGAAAGGCATATGTGTCAGGTTATAGATTTTGCAAATGAAAGATTTTATTAATCAGATAAAATTTAACAGCCATGGCCTTGTTCCTGCGATTATTCAGGACTCAAGGACGCTTGCTGTGCTTATGATGGCCTACATGAATGATGAGGCGCTAATGACCACGATAAAGACAGGGGTTTCGCACTTCTGGAGCAGGTCCAGGCAGAAATTGTGGCAGAAGGGTGAGACCTCAGGCAATAAACAGAAGGTAAAAAAGATATTGTACGATTGTGATGCCGACACGCTCCTGTTATTGGTCGAACAGACCGGTGTTGCCTGTCACACCGGCAGCCCCTCCTGCTTCTTCAGGGAATTATACGAAAGGGTTGACAGAAGTGATGAACGCAGGGGTATGGATAAGACGAATCTGTCCGGTATCCTCAACACTGTCTATGATGTAATCATAGACCGCAGGGATGTACCATCAGAGACATCTTATGTCAGTTCGCTTTATTCTTCCGGACTTGACAAGATACTTAAAAAGATCAGTGAAGAGTCCGGTGAGCTTATTATCAGTTCCAAGAATAATAACAGGGATGAGATAATTTATGAGGCAGCAGACCTGTGGTTTCACTCACTGGTGTTGCTGGGCTATCACGGCCTCAGCCCGCAGGATGTCTACGGTGAGCTTGAGAAGAGGTTCGGGGTTTCAGGTCTTGAAAAAAAGAAACGGGAGGGTAAGACAAAATGAGTTCATGCATCTTCTGTAAGATTATATCAAAGGAGATAGCGGGTAAGGTTGTTTATGAGGATGATCAGTGGTTTGCATTTGATGACATTAATCCTCAGGCCCCTGTGCATGTGCTGATAGTCCCAAGGGAACATATCCCGACGCTCAATGACCTTAAGGAAAATCACAGGGATATTATAGGGAATCTGGGTATTGTCATAAATAAGATAACTGATATCAAGGGTGTCAAGGACCCTGGATTCAGGGTGGTCATTAATTGCAATCCTGCAGGGGGACAGCTTGTCTATCATCTGCATGTGCATCTGCTGGCCGGCAGACAGATGACCTGGCCGCCAGGGTGAATGAAGAGTTAACAGTTATATAGGAGCATTTTCAGGTGAACCGTCATGAGCATCAGGCTCACAAATGGTCATGAAAACGTCATTCCCGCATAAGGGGGAATCCAGACCAATGGCCTGGTTCTGGATTCCCACTTACGTGGGAATGACGGGGTGAAAAATCCTGCGGGGACAGGTTCCGTGGGAATGACGGGTACTTAGGAGTATTTTCGAGTGAACAGGGCGGTTGTCTTATTAAGCGGAGGGATTGATTCAACGACCACAATGGCGATTGCCAAATCAGAGGGTTACGAATTAAATGCCCTTACAATAGATTATGGTCAGCGGCATCTGCATGAGATAGAAAATGCCCGCCTTGTGTCCGGCTTCTTCAAAGCAGGCAGACATATTGTCATTAGTGTTGACCTGAGAGAGATAGGCGGTTCTGCACTTACCTCGTCAATCGAAGTTCCGGTGAACCGGACGCCTGAAGAGATTTCTCATGGCATACCGGTTACATATGTGCCTGCCCGCAATACCATATTTCTTGCCCTTGCGCTCTCCTGGGCAGAGGTCCTTGATGCGGATGTGATATTTTTCGGTGCGAATGTGGTTGACTACAGCGGATATCCTGACTGCCGGCCGGAATTTATCAGGGCATTCGAGAAAATGGCCAATATAGGAACCAGGAAGGGTGTTGAAGGGGAAAGAGGTTTTTCAATAAATACGCCATTGATAAATATGACGAAGGCTGAGATAATACGGAGGGGAATTGAGCTTGGCGTTGACTACAGCCTGACCCACAGTTGCTATACCCCTTCTGTAGATGGAATTGCATGCGGGAGGTGTGACAGTTGTCTGATCAGGAAGAAAGGTTTTTCTGAGGCAGGGATAACAGACCCTGTACGATATTCAGCATGAAGATACCCGAAGTTTTTGATACTGCAATTGACATAGAAAAAAGGCTTTCGAATCTTTACCATAAATTTGCCAATCTGTTCAGGGATAATTCAGACGTGCATAATTTCTGGATAAAGATTGCAGATCATGAGAAGCTGCATTGTGAGATGCTTTCGCTCAATAAAGGATGTCAGTCATGGAACAACCCTTCTGTCCTGCACAGGGCAAAGAAAAATATAGTAAAGGCAGACATAACTGTTATAGAGTCTCTCAGTCTCATGCTGAAGGAGTATGAGCGGTTGCTGAAAAAGGAGGCTGTTTCGCTTCAGGATGCAATAGGCATTTTATTGAAGATCGAGAACAGCGGCTATAATCATATTTATAACAAGCTCATTCATACGTCTGGCATCAGGTTTCAACAGGATGCTGACGACCCGCACCGTTCTGTATATGAGCATATGAAAATTATCAAGGCTTTTTCTGACAGATATTTCAGCGGGGAAGATCACGGCATCAGGATCGAAGATTATAAGGATACTAAAGTTCCGGTGCCATCAGTGGTGCCTGGGGATAAAAGAGGAAAGATAACTGAAATAGTTCGTGACATGTCATACGGCTTCATTGAAGGAGAAGATGGAGAGAGATACATGTTCCTGCCGGATAATCTGACTATTGGAACCTGGGATGAAGCAGGGATAAACATGCCAGTCGCGTTCTCTGTGGTTAATCTTCCATGGGGACCCCGGGCAAAAGATGTCAAATGCAGTTAATTGACGCAAATAAATGTCAGAACCAACCGTATACGAAGGTATAGCGCTCATCTCAGACCCCATTCACGGCTACATATCCTTTACTGTGCCGGCAGGTAAAGTAAGGGAGAAGACCGAGAAGGACCTGATTGACTCGCCCTGGGGACAGCGCCTCAGGCAGATTTATCAGATACAGAGTGCGCGCTGGGTCTATCCTTCTGCCGAGCACAGCAGGTTTCAGCACTCCCTTGGGGCAATGCATCTTGCAGGAAGATTTGCGAGGCACCTCTATCCCATCCTGAAAGATATAGCCCCTGAGTGTCCCTCAGAACCGTATATTGAAGAGATGCTTCGTGTAGCGGGCTTTCTCCATGACATTGGACATGGTCCGTTTGGCCATTTCTTTGATGATAATGTTCTTGATGAATATAAAGAGACACATGAGACAATAGGGCAGAGGATTATACGGGAAGAATTAGGTGATACTATAAGGGGTATACGGAGGAGTCCTTCCGGCAACTTTTCAGACGGGGAGAGGCTTGTTCCGGAATATATAGCCTTTCTGATCGGAAAGGGGCCGTACAAGGCCCCGCTGAAACCTTCAGACAATTATCCCGGATGGCTCCTGTTCATGCAGCCGCTTTTAAGCGGTATTTATACCGTTGATAACATGGATTATGTCCTTCGTGATTCGTATATGTGCGGGGTGGCCATAGGTCCGGTAGATATTAACCGTTTAATTCACTATTCCTTTTTTACTGAAAAGGGACTGACTCTGCACAGGTCAGGGCTTTCTGCGCTCACCATGTTCTTAAATGCCAGACTTTATATGTACAGCAATGTATACTATCACCGGACGACACGCGCCATTGACCTGCACCTGCGGGAGATATTCAGGGATACTTTAGACATATTGTTTCCATACAATCCATCAGAGTCTCTTGATAAGTATGTTTCCCTTACTGACTGGTCCTTGCTTGAGGCTGTACGGGGCTGGAGCAGGAGCAGGGAACCCAAAAAACGAAAGCTGTATGCTGAATGGCAGAGGATTCTTAACAGGGATGTAAAGTGGAAGATGGCTTATGACAGGATTCTCTCAATAGGCGAGGTGGAAAAGGGGCGGAGGTTTATAACTCAGGAGGAATTTCGCAGGGCTATAAAAGAGAAATTGCCGCCTGACATGAAAAACATCCAGTTTAAGATTGACATGGCGAGTCAGGACCCGAGACCAATTAATCCGCTCATGATGGGTGACAAGCAGATATATGTATACAGCCCGTCCACCAGAGAGGTGTCAAAAGAGGCTCTAAAGGAGTTCTTCGATTATATACCTGCGAAGGTGGTACTGTGCCGTATTTTTGCACTAAACCACAGGTATGATTTCGTGCTCGCTTCTGCGGCTGAGAAGGTGCTTGTCTCGGAGGCAAATAGTATCAAGACCAATGTTTAAACTTATGCCCACTCGCCGGCACGGATGCATGCCGCTGTATGACTATTCCCATAGTTATCAAGCGAGGGGATGATCTCTTTACAGCGGGGGATCATTTTGGGGCATCTTGTGTGGAACCTGCATCCTTCTGGTATGTCAATGGGGCTTGGTATATCACCTTCAAGGAGAATAACCTTTCTCTCTTTTTTCGAAGGGTCCGGGACAGGGATGGCCGAGAGCAGCGCCTGAGTATAGGGGTGCAGGGGCCGCTTAAATAATTCTTCCGTTTCAGCATGTTCCACTATCTTCCCAAGGTACATCACGGCTATCCTGTCGCTTATTATCCTCACTATATTTAAGTCATGCGCGATAAAGAGATAGGATATCTGATTTTCTTCCTGAAGTTCTTTCAAAAGGTTGATGACCTGCGACTGGATGGACACGTCGAGGGCAGACACAGGCTCGTCTGCCACGATTAATCCAGGCTTAAGGGCTATGGACCTTGCTATTCCAATTCTTTGTCTCTGACCGCCGCTGAATTCATGGGGATAACGCCTCATTACCTCAGGATTTAGTCCCACCTTGTGAAGCAGGCGTGCCACCTCGTCCCTTCTCTCCTGTTTTGTCCCTATCCTGTGTACAATAAGAGGTTCTTCGACGATTTCTCCTACGGTCATTCTGGGATTCAAAGAGGCGTAAGGGTCCTGAAAAATTATCTGCATATGCCGCCGGAGTTCTTTCATCCTCTTTTTACCGGCATTGCTGATATCTTCACCCATGAAGGTTATTTCGCCTTCAGTCGGTTCAAGGAGCCTCAGTATAAGCCTGCCGGTTGTGGACTTGCCGCTTCCGCTTTCGCCAACGAGGCTTAAGACCTCATTCCTGCCGAGGTCAAAGCTTATGCCGTCAACGGCATGGACCACCCTCTTCCTGCTCCTGAACAGGCGGCCTTCTTCTACAGGAAAGTGTTTTTTAAGGTCTTTAACTGACAGCAGTGAATTTTTCACTCAAATATCTCCGTTCAAATCCCCCCTGTCCCCCCTTTACTAAAGGGGGAAACTAACCTCCCCCTTTGAAAAAGGGGGACTAAGGGGGACTTTCATCTGCATGGCTTCTTATTGCTTCTTCACGTCTACCAAGCACCGCACCAGATGTCCGCCTCCGGCATCAAGTAGGTCAGGTTCGTCTTTCCTGCACTTGTCAATTACATACTTGCAGCGCGGATTGAACATGCATCCTTCCGGAAGGTCTGAGAGCCGTGGGACACTTCCCTCGATGGTCTGAAGCCTCTTCTTTTTCTCTTCACCCCTCGGTATTGACTGGAGCAGCCCTATGGTATAGGGATGAAGGGGGGAGGCAAAGAGCTCTGCAGTGTTTGCGTACTCCACTATCTTACCGGCGTACATGATTGCCACGTCGTCAGCCATCTCTGCAATCACTCCCAGGTCATGTGAGATCAGGATCAACGCCGTCCTGCTTGTTTCAATAAGCTCTCTTAGCAATCTCAATATCTGGGCCTGGATCGTAACGTCAAGGGCTGTGGTTGGTTCATCCGCAATGATGAGAGACGGCTCGCAGGAGATTGCCATGGCAATCATTACCCGCTGTTTCATCCCGCCGCTCATTTGATGGGGATACTCCCTTATCCTCCTTGAAGGGTCCGGAATCCCGACACGCTGAAGCAGGTATTGTGCCTTATTCATTGCCTCAGATCTCTTTAAGCCTTTGTGTACACGGAGGATCTCAGAGATCTGATTTCCTATGGTGAATACAGGGTTCAGGGAGGTCATGGGGTCCTGAAAGACCATTGCCAGCCGGTTTCCTCTCAGCTTCCGTATCTCTTCACTGTCGAGTCTTAATAGGTCGCGCCCGTCAAAGAATATTTCTCCGGCAATAATGCGGCCAGGCTGGGGTACGAGGCGCATTAAACTTAGCGCTGTAACACTCTTTCCGCACCCTGATTCACCGACAAGTCCAAGGACCCTGCCCTTGTCAATCTTAAAACTTACATCGTCCACAGCCCTGATCACGCCTTCAGGGGTGGAAAAGTGGGTCTTGAGATTGTTTACGGAAAGTAGCATTTAGGCAGCATTAAGGTCTGGCACTTGATACAATAGATATGTATACCTTTGCATCCCTGTTATCAGGATCTACAACAAGCGCATTCTTCCATTCTTTCAGCGCTAGGTCTACAAATCCCATCATGTAGTATGTTATGCCAAGGTTTATGACTGCCGGCAGGTGCCTATGGTTGATTTCAATGGCCTTCTGAAAGGTCTCGATTGCGTTCTCAAATTCACCATTGTCCCTGTATGTGGTGCCGAGCTGGGTGATTATGTCAGCAAACCAGGGCCTGAGTTTTAATGCCTTTTTAAATTCTCCGATCGCCTCTTTATATCTCCCAAGACCATAATACTGGCTGCCAAGCTGTGCGTGCTCATTTGCCAGTCTGCCTTCAACATAGGGATCTCTAATCTTTCTTGTTTTTGAGACTGTCTTTACTGCCATCTGAAATATCCTGCCTGCCTCTTCATATTTCCCCAGCTCATTATAAACAATAGAGAGGTTGAGGGCCGCTTCTGTGTATGATGGGTTAATTTTAAGGGCCTGTTCAAAGCTTGTTATTGCACTCTGAAAAATGCCCTTTTGATGATAGATGATACCCACCTTGTTATGCACATCAGCAAATCTGCCGGGATTGTCCCTGGTGAGTTCAAGGAAGCATTTCAAGGCATCATTGATTTTACCCTGATCAAAGCAGGTTTTCCCCTGCTCATATATCTCCTGCTGCTCCTGTGTCATTGATGGTAGGTTACTCTAAATGTTGAATAGTGTCAATATATTGAAGCAGTGTGATGGAGAAGATGTAACTGATTCACAGCACTATTACAAGTCGAATAGATTTTCCATTAGGCAGCAGGGGTATTTGTAAAGTATATAGAAACATTGTTTATCTCAAATTATTGTGATAAAAGACTTACATGGTCTTTGCCGGTCTTACAGGGGGAATAGCAACAGGGAAGAGTCTGGTTTCAGAGATGTTCCGGTCTCTTGGAGCCTTTATAATAGATGCGGATTTGATTGCCCGTGAGATTGTCCGGCCCGGTCTTCCTGCCTGGAAGGCTATTGTGGAGGCCTTTGGCAGTGAAGTACTGCTGAAGGATGGCAATATAAACAGGTCAGTGCTCGGCAGTATTGTCTTTCAGGATTTTTCAAAAAGAAGCATACTGAATTCCATCATGCATCCGGGGATATTGAAAGAGGCTGCCAAAATGAGAAAAGTTATCGGGGAGGATCACCCGTTTGCCGTTGTTATTTTTGATGCAGCCCTTCTGATTGAATCAGGCGCCTATGAAATGGTTGATCTTGTAATTCTTGTATATGTAAATGAAGAATTGCAGATAAACAGGCTGATCAACAGGGACGGCCTGACAAGAGAAGAGGCAATGGACAGGATAAATGCACAGATGCCGGTTGAAGAAAAGAAGGAATATGCTGATTACGTCATTGACACATCATCATCACAAAGAGATGTAATTGAAAAGCAGGTCAGGTATGTATATGAGATATTAAAAACCCTGTCTGTCAAAGACAAGGGCGCCGTTAATTGACTTTTACACCGCTTTTTTGTAACATGAAAAACCGTAAAATATAACCTGGAGTAGTGTGCATATATGGCTTTACGCCCTGTAACAAAGGCGCTTTTTCCTGCAGCGGGATTGGGTACGAGGTTTTTACCGGCTACAAAGGCATCTCCGAAGGAGATGCTGCCTCTTGTTGACAAGCCGCTGATCCAGTATGTTGTAGAGGAGGCAATAGCCTCAGGTATTGAAGATATTGTCATGATAACAGGCCGCGGGAAGCGTGCCATTGAAGACCATTTTGATATATCCTATGAGCTTGAGGATGTCCTTAAGGGAAAGGGGAATAAAAAATTACTGGCTGAGATACAGAAGATATCAAATATGGTGGACATATTCTATGTACGGCAAAAGGAGGCTTTAGGCCTTGGTCATGCCATTCTATGCGCAAAAAACCTCGTCAGGGATGAACCATTCGCAGTTCTCCTTGGTGATGACATAATAGATGCGGAAGTCCCTGCCCTGAAGCAGATGCTTGAGGTTTATAACACTTACAGCGCCAGCGTTATTGCCGTGCAGGAAGTTGATAGAAGTCAGGTGTCGAATTATGGTATAATAAAGGCCGTACCTGTTGCAGAAGGCGTCTATAAGATATATGATATGGTGGAGAAGCCTGATATTGAAGACGCCCCTTCCAATCTTGCCATAATTGGAAGATATATACTTACTCCGGATATAATAGAGCTACTCGAGAAAACAAGGCCCGGAAGAGGAAAGGAAATACAGCTTACTGATGCCCTGAGGGAGCTTGCGAAGACGAGGCCTGTTTACGGTTATAAGTTTCAGGGAAAGAGATACGATGCAGGCGACAAGCTGGGATTTCTCCAGGCAACAGTGGAGATCGCTCTTAAGAATAAAGAATTCGGGGATAAATTCAGAAGCTATTTGAAGAAGTTAAAATTGTAAAAAGGAGGCCATTAAAGTGGCAGAAACCATAGAACAGGATTTTGGGCAGATAGAAATACCAAATAAATTACCACTCCTTCCTGTAAGGGACATCGTTATATTTCCATATATGCTGCTTCCCCTTTTTGTGGGCCGTGAAATGTCTATAAAGGCGATTGAGGCAGCCCTTGCATCAAACCGCCTTATATACCTTGTGGCACAAAAGGTTCTGGAAGTGGAAAATCCTACACCTCAGGATATTTACAAGGTTGGCACTGTTGGCCTGATAACGAGGATGCTCAAGCTGCCGGATGGCAGGATCAAGATCCTTGTTCAGGGGATTGCAAAGGCAAAGACAGTCAAGTACATCCAGACAGAGCCTTACTACAATGTTGAGATAGACAAGCTGCAGGAGCCAAAGAATGTGCAGGTGACGCTCGAAGTTGAGGCGCTTATGCGAAATGTCAAGGAGCAGCTTGAAAAGATGGTTACACTCGGTAAAGTGCTCCTCCCTGACATTATGGTGATTATTGAGAATATTGAGGATCCTGGACGCCTGTCTGACATTATTACCTCCAACCTTGGTCTAAAAGTCGAAATGGCGCAGGAGGTACTGGAGATTAATCACCCTGTGCAGAGATTAAAGAAGGTCAGTGAGATCCTTACCAAAGAGCTTGATGTGCTCATGATGCAGCAGAAGATACAGGCTGAGGCAAAGGGGGAGATTGACAAGACTCAGCGTGAGTATTACTTAAGGGAGCAGCTAAAGGCCATACAGAAAGAACTCGGAGACATGGATGAAAGGCAGGAAGAGGTTAATGAGTTCAGGAAAAGGATAGATGAGGCAAAGATGCCTGAGAAGGTGCTGAAGGAGGTGGAAAAGCAGTTAAAACGGCTTGAGAAGATGCACCCTGACAGCGCTGAGGCGTCAACAGTGCGTACTTATCTCGAGTGGATGGTTGAAATTCCCTGGAGCAAGGGAACAACTGATAATCTTGATATTAAGGCAGCTTCAAAGGTGCTGAATGAAGACCACTATGACCTTGAAAAGGTTAAGGAACGCATCCTTGAGTATCTCAGTGTCAGAAAGCTTAAAGAAAAGATGAAAGGGCCGATTCTCTGTTTCTGCGGTCCTCCGGGTGTTGGAAAGACCTCTCTTGGAAAGTCTATTGCCAGGGCGCTTGGAAGGGAGTTTGTAAGGGTATCCCTTGGCGGCATAAGGGATGAGGCAGAGATCAGGGGGCACCGCAGGACATATGTAGGTGCGCTCCCGGGAAGGATAATCCAGGGTATAAAACAGGCTGGGACAAACAACCCGGTGTTTATGATGGATGAGATAGACAAGGTGGGTATGGATTTCAGAGGCGACCCGTCTGCAGCCCTGCTTGAGGTGCTTGATCCGGAACAGAATAATGCATTCAGTGACCACTACCTTGGGGTTCCTTTTGATCTGTCCAATGTAATGTTTATTACAACGGCCAATCTGATTGATCCGATACTGCCGCCTCTTAAAGACAGGATGGAGATCATTAACCTTTCAGGTTATACGGAAGAGGAAAAGCTCGGGATTGCAAGGAACTATCTTATCCCGCGTCAGCTTGAAGAGCATGGGATCAAAGAAGATGATGCACTTATCTCAGTTGAAACACTTAAGCGCATTATCGGAGAATATACAAGGGAGGCAGGGGTAAGGAACCTTGAACGTGAGATTGCCAATGTTTTTCGTAAGGTCGCAAAGCAGATTGCAGAAGGCAAGGTAAAGACATACAGGATTACCCCCAATAACCTCCATAAATATCTCGGGGCGCCCCGGCATTTGCCGGAGACAGAGCAGGAAAAGGATACAGTAGGTGTTTCTACAGGTCTTGCCTGGACTGAGACCGGAGGGGACATAATTTACATTGAAGCTACAATTATGAAGGGGAAAGGGACGCTTACGCTGACCGGTCAGCTTGGTGATGTGATGAAGGAGTCTGCACAGGCAGCCCTGAGCTATATCAGATCGCGGTCACAGCATCTTGGCATTAATGTGAATATGTTCAACAGGCATGACATACATATTCATGTGCCGGCCGGGGCTATTCCAAAAGACGGGCCTTCTGCAGGCATTACAATGGCAACGGCAATAGCCTCTATCTTTATGAATAAGGCGGTAAATCACAAGGTAGCGATGACAGGTGAGGTTACCCTGCAGGGAAGGGTGCTGCCGATAGGCGGACTAAAAGAGAAGATCCTTGCAGCAAAGAGGGCAGGTATAAGAGAAGTCATATTGCCAAAAAAGAATGAAAAGGATCTTGATGAGATCCCCAAAAATATACGCAGGGATATGCAGTTTCATTTAGCGGATAAGATGGATGATGTACTGCCTGTCGCGCTGAAGGGGTTGAAGCCCGCGGCCGGACAAAAGCAGAATGCAAAGAAAAAAAGGTCTGCACCACCTGCACAGGGTGTTTCCCGGAAGACATCAAAAAAGGCATCAAAAAAACCGTCCAAGAAAGCAACTAAGCGTTAAATGTATAATGTACATAGAGCAACTTGGTGAAGCAGGACTTATACGGCGAATCAGGCAGAAAATACCGGTTAATGACCCCTCGATAGCCGTTGGGATTGGTGATGATGCGGCAATTATCAATCCCTCAAAAAGGGCTTTGCTTTTTTCCACAGATACTATCAAAGAGGGTATCCATTTTTCAAGGAAGTATTTCTCATTTTATGATATAGGATGGAAGTCTGTTGCAGTTTCAATTAGTGATATTGCGGCAATGGGAGGTCTGCCTAAATATCTCTTGCTTTCAATAGCGGTTCCGGAAAAGACGCCTGTAAAAGATATTGATGAATTGCTGGACGGGATTGCTGATATTTCATCAGAATATAAGGTGTCCGTCGTGGGGGGTAATCTGTCCGGGTCGAAGAGTGGAATAACAATAGACACTACAATCGTGGGAGAGGTTTCCGGGGGAAGGTCTTTGCTCAGATCAGGGGCAGGTATTGGTGATATGATTTATGTTACTGGTTTTCCAGGGATGTCTGCGATAGGGTTTTCAATTTTAAAATCAGGGAAAAAGGGGACAGAATTGAATTCTGTCCCCAAGCGTGTTGGTGGCAGCAGGGCGTTTATTACCTCTCACCTGCGCCCTGTTCCAAGGGTATCAGCTGGACTTTTCTTCAGCAAAAGCAAATCAGTTACCGCAGCAATAGATATCAGTGACGGACTGCTGGCTGACCTTGGACATATCTGTCAGCAAAGCAATGCAGGTGCGCGTATTTTCAGTAATCTGATTCCAGTACCTCATGTGCCTCGCATTATTGGAAAAAGTCTTGCAAGGGAGCCTTTATTTTATGCATTATACGGGGGGGAGGACTACGAACTGATGTTTACTGTCCGGCATGATTACATTGCAAAATTTGAAACCTCATGCCGGCAAATGGAAATAGGATGTACTATGATAGGGGAAATAGTGCCGGCAGCGGAGGGGATAAGGATGGTTAACGAACATGGTGAGGAGTTGCCTGTTGAGAATTATGGTTATGACCATTTTAAATCCGGAAGGAGAAGATTATGTTGAAAAAGTTAACTCTGGTACTTATTTTTATTTTTGTAAGCACGATGGCATTTGCAACTGAAAACAAAGGCATACAGTTAGAAGGGGCTGCGGAATCCTACAATATTATTCCTGACAAAATGAGTTCACATGAAAAGGGTAAGGTCAGGATGATGATATTTTTTGATTTCTTCTGTCCGCACTGTCACCAGTTTGATTCTGTAGTGGTGCCTCTTTTGCAGCGTGAATATGGCGATAAGCTTAAAATTACTTCTATGGGGTATCCGATAATATATGAAGACTCTGTGATCCCGATAGAGGCGTACGAGCTGGCAAAGGCTGCAGGCAAGGGAGAGGAGATGAAGAGGGGCATATTTGATGCCATTTATTACCAGAGGAAAGATGGTGCAAGTCATGATGTCCTTGTTTCCATAGCAAAGTCTATAGGACTCAATGCCGAAAAATTCCAGAAGGACCTCGAGGCGGGTGTAAAGAAAAAGGCGGTGCTCGAGGGACGTGAGCTTGCAAAGAGCTATGGGGCAAGGAGTACACCGACTGTAATACTCGATGGTAATATTATTGTAAGAGACAATTCGCTTGCCAATATCAGTTCACTTATAAACAAGATATTGGAGGGTAAGATAAAGTGAAAAAACGGCTTTCCCTTATAATTATTTTGCTCTTGTTTGCAGGCGACATTTCCTTTGCAGAAAATGGGCCCCGCATTAGCTTTACCAGTGATCATTATAATTTCGGGAATGTACTCCAGGGAAAGACAGTTGAGCATACATTTTTGTTTGAGAATAAGGGAACGGAAGACCTTTGGATCAAAGAGGTTACCACATCGTGTGGATGTACAGCAGCCCTCGTAAGTTCCAATACAGTAAAGCCGGGAGAAAAGGGGGAGATCAGGGTTTCGTATGATTCACAGGGACGCGCCGGCAAGGTATCAAGGACAATAACAATCGTTTCCAATGACCCTGTCGAACCTGTTAAGGAGCTTGCGATAGAAGCAATAGTAGCGCCATCAATGCATACAACATTTAATGTTAACGAATCATTATTCTCCGATAAATGCGGTGCGTGTCATTTTATACCTGCAGATCAGAAAAAGGGTAAAGACCTGTATGATGCAGTTTGTGCGTTTTGTCATGGACGGACTGCGCAGGGGCTCGATATGTTAAGGGAAATGGATACAGATGTCATGAATGAAAGGATAAGAGATGGTATTAAGGGGACAGAGATGCCGGCATGGATTAAGGAGCAGGGCGGCCCACTCGATGAAGGGCAAATAAGGTCTTTGAGTAATTATATAAAAGGGGTGCCGGATTTTTTACTTGACAAAAGATGACTTATTATATAATTTTATCCTGATCACCTTTGGCAAATCATCAGTAGTATCAAGTCGTTGCATTAGTATCCCGATAGATAATTCATGAGGAAAATACTTTACATCATAATATTGTGTGTGTTGTCAATTCATCTACTATCCATTGACAGCAGGGCTGAACAGCAATACAGGGTAAAAAAGGGTGATACCCTTTATAAGATTGCAACGAGTTATGGTGTTTCAGTAAAACAGATTAAGCAGGCAAATGGATTTAAAGGTTCTATAATAAACCCTGGTGACCTTATAGTCGTCCCGGTAAAAACATCTGTTAAGACCACAACGAATAACAATTCAGCCAGAAAGAAAGAAGTTGTTAATAAGAGTGACAAAGCTGTTGATAAAGTTGTTACTCACAAGGTTAAGAAGGGTGATACTCTTTACAGGATATCAAAGATCTATGGTGTCACTGTAAGTGATGTCAGGAAATTAAACAATCTCTCCGGCAGCGCATTAAAAATTGGCCAGAAACTGAAGGTGCGCGAGACGATTAAGGCCAATGATGAAGTGCCTGTAATAATTGAGGAACCTGTTGACCAGGGTGAAGTTGCAGAGGTTGCTAATGAGGTTAATCAGGAAGCATCCTCCCTGGAAGAGGGTGCGAAACCTTTAACTGATGTTTCCCCGGCAGACCAGGCAACCACTTCTGTAGCATCTGAATCAAATTGGTTTTCAAGAATAGTGGATACAGCTACGGATTATCTTGGAGTACCTTACAGATTTGGGGGTACGACCCTTAAAGGAATTGACTGCTCTGCATATGTCCAGATGGTATACAGCTATTTTAGTATTGAATTGCCAAGGACTGCGAGAGAGCAGTTCAAGGCAGGTGTCAGGGTATCATCCAAGAAAGAGTTGGAGATCGGAGATTTGATTTTTTTCAGGACCTACGCAAAATTTCCATCCCATGTTGGAATTTATATTGGGGGTGGGAAGATGATTCATGCATCCTCAAGGAATAAGAAAGTTACTGTATCAAGTATAAATGAACCATATTATGTAAAAAGATATATAGGAGCAGTAAGACTGCCTGATACTCCTTATTTAAGTCCCACCCAGGATTTTACCCCGGTTTCTTCCAATTAACGTTGCTCTGCATGGTTGCCATAGCTGTCTGGAAATTATGAGGTATGAAAAATAATCGTATATGTTCAGGTAAGCGTATAGTAACTGCTTTAACGCTCGCTCTGATTATAATCTGGCTGATAGGATACAGGCATGCCTTTCTTGCTGAATGGCACAGTCTGAGGGCGGTGCCATTCCTGGCGAGATTGAGTTATGCGGAAAAAAATCATCTGATCTGGGGAACATTCTATAATCCTTACAGGGATGGTTTGTCTGTTGTTCCTGAAACAGGCAGTATCTATTTTTTGAATTACTGCCCTGAAACAAAAAGGGACTGGCAGTGGCTCCTCGCAAGATACTATTTTACCCCCCGCAAGATAATCTTCTCTAATCCAGGTGATGCCAGCAAAGAGGCAGCCGTTAAAAGTGACTTTGCTATCGCGTGCATATGCGCAGAAATGTCAGGTACAGGCCTGGAAGAACTCGGTTTCCTGGAGCAGCTCCCATTTAGAAAAGTTGGCGGCAATTCTTACCTGAACGGGACATATGCCATTTACAGAATAGACAGGACAGGGGAAGGAGCAAGGTGAGTTGATGACAGGATTATTCTGGTTTACCTTCGCAATCGGAATCATAATCCTTTCAGGTGTGGCAGTGCTTCATTATACCAGGATATGGCAGTCCTTCAATTTGTTCACAGGATTAGCAATTTCATATATGCTTGGAATGGGGGTCATATCCCTTCAGATGTTTGCTTATTCACAACTATGGGTCCCATTTAATATCTATTCCATAGCCTTTCCGTGGATTATTCTCGCAGCCTTGACGATTCTGATTAAATCAAGCCGTGAGGGACTTCCTGCAACTATAAAATTCAATGTGCAGGCAGCATTGAAAGATGTAAGATGGCCCGATATAATTTTGATTTTAATTATCCTGTCGCAGGTGTCATATGCCTTCTTCTTTGCCCCCATGTTGCCAATAAGCGGGTGGGATGCATTGCAGACATGGGTCTTTAAAGGGAAGGTGTTTTTTTATGATATGGGCATATCTTCCGGTTTTCTGCAGGATCCATCCAGCCATCCCGACTACCCTCTTTTAATTCCATTAACATTTTCATGGATCTACACCGCTATGGGGCATGTGAATGACGAAATGGGGAGATTTATTTATCCGGTGCAGTTTGTATGTCTGCTTATGATATTTTATTATTCAGTCAGAAAAGCTTCCACGAAACGGATCTCATTATTGTTTACCACTCTTTTATCAATGACCCCTGTTATCATGGTGCATACCAGCGGATTTATTGTTCGGATAGGGGGATTGTACAGCGGTGATTTTGCAGGTTATGCAGACCTTGCTCTCTCCATCTTCTTTCTTGGCGCAGGGGCCTTTTTTTATCATTATGTATTGGAAGGAAACAGGGCATACCTGCTTGCGGCAGTACTGTTTCTTGCCATGGGTGCATGGACGAAGAATGAGGGGTTGGTGTTTTTGCTGTCTGGCGGTGTATTAATTTCAGTCAGCCTTGTTTATGGCCAAAGGAAAAAGTATCTGTTTATATTAATGACGTGGGTGATTCTTGGAGCGGTTACTTTACCCTGGCTTATTTATAAAACCTATTTCAATATCACGAGCGAGTATACGCCGAATATGAATGCCGAAGTAATTCAAAACAATCTATGGCGCCTTCCCTACATCATCAGGATGTTTGTTTATGTTCTGTTCCGCGATACGGATCTGTATAACTATGCGTGGTACGGATATATTATTTCTTCTTTGATAAATCTCAGGGAATCTCTCAGAAATCCTATAGTCTCCTTACATGTCATGTTACTGCTGCAGTTTGCTGCCTATATTTTCATTTACCTGATTTCCCCGCTTGAAATAAAACAGCATATTGGAACTTCTGTAGACCGGGTTATTATTCATTTAACACCACTGGCCATGATGGTTATGGCAGTGAATTTCAACAGGCTGATATTGAACAGAGGCGGCGTTGACAGTCAATCAAGGTGAAATAAAAAAGGCCACACCTTTACAGATGTGGCCTGAGTTATTTGCATGATTTATTATCTACCTTGATGCAAGCCTGCTGTTGCGATATGAAGCGTAGCGGTTCATTGCAGTCGTAAGGTCTTTTAAGGACGTCTGCACTGTCCTCACCTCAGCCCTGAGGTCCTTTATATACACTGCATGTCTTAGACGGTCTACCTGGGTAAAGAAGGTCGTCTCTTTATTTTCATAGTCTTCTTTTATTGAGAAGTGTCTTCTTACCATATCCATTGATACATCAGTGTTATTTAATGACATTTCCTGAGCTGAGAGCTCATCTTTTATCTTGTTATCTACCTTTATCAACTCAAATATCCTGTACATAAGATAATCATATACCAGTGATACATCTTTATTGACGGTAAAGTCTGTATCATTTTTAATGGTATTATTTTTTAACTCCCTGTCTATTACCGAATTGAGCTCTGCAAGGGTAACTTCAAGCCCCTTCATAACCTGCTGCTGTTGTAACGAAATGTTACTTTCTTCAGGAATTATAGAGCTCCAGGTGATTTTGTCTAAATCCCCTGCAAACACGGTTGACGTGGAAAGGGTTAAAACCATGAAACTTAATATTGAGGTAGATATCAGTCTTTTCATAGGGTGAGAATTAAACATTTTGATTCCTCCTGATAATTTATATTTTTGAGCTAATCACCTCCCTTCATCATTTGATATTCCTGTTTCCAGCAGATATTTTTCGGATACGGGGATTGTAAACTTTAAGATATGGTCTGATTCAGTGGCTGCTACTTTTTAACGAACTCAAGGAATCCTGATAAAACCGGATGGTCGTTTATGTTTATGTCTTTGAACTCAATGCCAATCAGAAAGCGGTTGCCAAACAGTTTAACCCATTTTACACTGCCTGCTACAACTTCATCTTTTCCGGTCTTTGGGTCTGACTCAAAGGATATATACAAATCTACTTTTTGTCCCTGTTCTAACTTGCTGTCAGAATAGACTTCAACTCCTCCTCCGCTAATGTTGGTAATAAATGCCCCAAAGGATTGATTGCTTTCCGGTAAGACGATCTTTAGATGAGGTGAAATCAGCTCTCGTCTGTGTTTTCTTCTGTCGTCTGAGCTCATTAGGATTCCAGGGTGTCTTTATGCAACATAAGTTTTGATTTTAAAACAGTTATGTATTAACATAAAAAAAATGAAAATACAAGAGGCAACTTTATTTATCTCGTCCAGCGAGACCGATTCAAACCTTTATTATGCCACGCGATTTCTTGCGCCTGACCCCTTTATTTATCTTGAGGCAGGCGATGAAAAGGTAGTTCTTATGAGTGACCTTGAATTGGACAGGGCAAGGTCGCAGGCCCGGGTAACAACGGTACTGTCATATTCAGCATATGAAGAAGCGGTAAAGAAAAGTTCAGGGACAGAAAATCCGACGGTGGTGGATGTTGTAAGTGAATTTTTGCGGGAGAGGCAAATAAAGCGGGTTGTCGTTCCCTCATATTTTGGGATTAGTAATGCCCTTCTTCTTCAGGAAAAGGGATATGACATTGATGTAAGGCAGGACCCCTTTTTTGAGCAAAGGGTTATTAAACGTGAGGATGAGGTAAAGCATATAGAGGAGTCCCTTCGCCTTACAGAGAGTGCAGTAAAAAAGGCGATAGAATATCTGAGACAGGCAGAGATCAGG
Source organism: Nitrospirota bacterium (assembly GCA_020851375.1). Taxonomy (NCBI): domain Bacteria; kingdom Pseudomonadati; phylum Nitrospirota; species Nitrospirota bacterium. The sequence continues at coordinate 21,710 of JADZCV010000008.1, forward strand.
GATGGTTTTCTCTATTCCGGAAACAGGAAAGTTACCTCTGAAGATGTCAGGAAATTGATTGACCTTTACCTGATGGAAAACTCTATGATTGCACAACATACGATTGTGGCATGCGGCGAGGATTCCTCATTTCCGCACAATGAAGGGAGCGGGGCGCTCAGGGCTAATGTTCCGGTAATTATAGATGTCTTCCCCCGGTCTGTAAAAAGCCGCTATTATGCCGATATAACACGTACGGTTGTAAGAGGGGTTGCATCTGAGGAAATAAAGAAGATGTTTGATGCTGTTTCGGCTGCGCAGGAAATAGCGTTTGCAATGATTAGGAATGAGGTAAATGGCAGGGACGTCCATGAAGCAATCCTCGGGCATTTCAAAAATTGCGGGTTTGAGAGCGGTCTGATTGATGGCAGGATGCAGGGTTTTTTTCACGGAACCGGTCATGGCGTAGGGCTGGATATTCACGAAGCGCCAAGGATTAGCAGGAAAACAGATATACTGCGTACCGGTCACGTGGTTACTGTAGAGCCAGGACTATATTACAGGGGGCTTGGCGGAGTCAGACTGGAAGATATGGTTGTTGTACAGGCCGATGGTGTAGTTAATCTTACAAGATCCCCCAGGATCCTGGAAATCTGAAATAACAGCAATATAAAATGGTACACACATCCTTTGACAGCAGCATGTCCGGACTTCAGCGAAGGATTGAAGTTGCGAGAGGTATAAGACCGGCGGACCTCCTCATTCGGGGAGGCAGGGTAGTGAATGTCCTGACAGGTGAAATATACAGGGCAAACATAGCAATATCTGATAATGTAATTGCCGGAGTAGGTGATTATTACTCTGATGGCACAGATATCCTTGAAGCAGGGGATCAGTATCTCCTGCCTGGTTTTATCGATGCCCACGTACACGTTGAGAGTTCAATGCTCTCAGTCCCTGAGTATGCAAGGGCTGTACTTCCCCGCGGTACGACCTCTGTAATTTGTGATCCGCATGAAATAGCCAATGTGTCCGGTCTTGAGGGTATCAAGTACTTAATCAGGTCAGGCGTCACAGTTCCCCTGAATCTCTTTGTGATGGCATCATCCTGTGTCCCTGCCACACAGTTTGAGACATCGGGTGCTGTTCTCTCTCCCAATGACATAGAGGAGATGCTTCAGTGGGAAGGAGTGATTGGACTTGCAGAGGTAATGAACGTCCCTGATGTACTCAGTGGCAGCGACATGTCTCTTCGGAAATTATTATGCGCACAGAGAAGGGGTTATCCTGTTGACGGGCATTCCCCTTTCCTGACAGGAAAGGACCTGAATGCTTATATCGGGGCTGGTGTGCGGAGTGATCATGAGGTGACATCGAGGGAGGAGGCAATAGAGAAACTCAGACTTGGCATGTATCTTATGATCCGTGAGGGGTCTGTTGCAAGGAACATGGAGGACCTGCTTCCTGTTGTCAACACATCTACTTACAGGAGGTGCATGTTTGTCACTGATGATGCCCATCCGGGGGATCTCCTTAAAAGGGGCCATATGGATCACATACTCAGAAAGGCGGTCAGCCTGGGTATGGACCCTGTAATGGCGATCAGCATGGTAACGATAAATCCTGCGAGGGTATTTTTAAGAAATGACCTGGGCGCCATCATGCCTGGATACCGTGCAGATATTGTTGCTGTGAACAGCATAAGAGACTTCAGTGTCAGGGATGTTGTTAAAGAAGGTAAGATTGTTGTCAGGGACTGTAAGGTGGTATGCAGTATTGAAAATATTGAAGATGATTCAATGAAAGACATTATTAAGATCAAAGACCTTTCACCTGAAAGGTTTAAGGTAAAAATAACAGGAAGAAAGATAAGAGTTATTGAGCTCATTCGGAGGCAGATATATACGCGTCATATTATTGAAGAGGTAGAAGCTGGAGAGGACAGGGAAATTAAGGCGGACCCGTCGCGGGATATGCTGAAGATAGCAGTTGTTGAGAGGCACCACGCCACAGGAAATATCGGGATAGGGTTTGTCCGTGGATTCGGACTCAGGGAAGGGGCGATAGCCTCATCTGTTTCACATGATTCTCACAATGTGATTGTTGTAGGTACCAATGACCTGGATATGTATGAAGCGGTGAAGGAAATTATCAGGCTGGGAGGAGGTCACGTGATAACATCCGGAGGTGAGGTAATGGGGAGTCTGCCGCTTCCAATAGCCGGCCTGTTATCGGATAAGCCCCTTGAAGATGTCGTGCAGGAAGAAGAGAGGCTGCTTGCCATTGCGCGGAGTCTTGGAGTAAAACCTCTTTCACCATTTATCAAGCTTTCTTTCCTTGCCCTTTCTGTTATACCGGAACTGAAGATTACAGACAAGGGTCTGGTTGATGTTAAAAAGTTCGGAATTGTTGGAATTGAACCCTGAAGGTGTGATTTAGATTAACCTTTCTTTACGAATTCTTCATACCTTAGCACCTCATTCTTGTTTCCTGCGATCAGCGGAACCCGATGATGCAAATGCTCCGGTTTAATATCCAGTATCCTTTGCGTCCCGGTAGTCGCATAACCTCCTGCCTGTTCGGCAATAAGCGCTATCGGCGAGGCCTCGAACAGCAGCCTGAGTTTTCCTTCCGGTTTTTTGGGGTCTTTTTTGTAATCAGCAGGGTAGAGGAAGATCCCGCCATATATCAGGTTCCTGTGGAAGTCTGAGACAAGTGAACCAATATACCGTGAGGTATATGGGCGATTCGTGGATTTATCCACCTCCTTCAGAGACTCAATATATTTTTTTGTACCACTGTCCCAGAAGTTATAGTTTCCTTCATTTACACTATAAATCTTACATGGCTCCGGCATCTGAATATTCTCATGAGAAAGAATAAATTCTCCCACTGTCGGATCAAGTGTAAACCCATGAACACCTGTTCCTGTTGTATAGACCATCATTGTTGAAGAGCCATAGATCACGTAACCGGCGCATGCCTGTTTTGTGCCTTTCTGGAGGCAGTCCTCTTCCGAACCCTTGTGCCCCTTGCTGATCTTGCGATGTATTGAGAAAATAGTGCCTATGCTGACATTGGCCCCGATATTTGAGGAACCATCCAGAGGGTCCATATTGATTGCATATTTGCCAACCAGAAACTCATCATGTATTTCAATAATATTCTCATTCTCCTCTGAAGCTATTGCACAGACCTTACCGCTGTTAGTCAATATATTGATCAGGAGTTCATTGGCATACGTATCCATCTTTTGAACCACTTCACCCTGAATATTGACGTCTCCGGTAGATCCGATGACATTGACAAGTCCGGCCATATTTACCTGTTTGGATATCATTTTTGCGGCTAATGCGATATCATAAAGCAGCCCTGAGAATCCGCCTGATGCCTCCGGATACTTACGCTGCTGTTCAAGAATATGCCGCTCAATAGTCTTAAGTTTCATGGCAGGACCTCCCTGTGAATAGATTTTACTGGATGTTAACAAAGCAGGAGGTGCTTGTCAAACTAACGGCACAAGACTCCGGAAGCCGTTTTGGTTTGTTGACAGCCATGTTGCTATTCCATATAATTTTCACAGGAGAATCGGTATTGCTATGAAAACAAGATTTGTCAGTGAAATTATAAATCTAAAAGATGGCGACATGATTGAAGACATCTTTCTTGTGAAAACTAAACAACGACTTATGAGGAAAGACGGGAAGCCATACCTGATGCTCAGGTTTTGCGACAGGACAGGCGTTATTGACGGAAAGGTCTGGGACAGTGTGGATGAGATCTCGGGCAGGATTGCAGGAGATGATTTTGTAAAGATAAAAGGTGTTCTGAACAGCTATCAGGGAACGAAGGAGGTCAACGTAAAGGCAATAGAGAAGATTGCAGATGACATGGTTGATCTGAAGGATTTCGTTGCCGTTTCAGAATATGGATTTGATGTACTTGAGAAAAGGCTTCATACTGTAATAGCAAACATCAAAAATCCTTACTTAAAGAAATTATTGACACTCTTCATTGAAGATAAGGAATTTATGGAGTTGTTCAGGGCAGCGCCTGCTGCCAAGGACATCCATCATGCCTTCCTTGGTGGATTGCTGGAACACTCGCTTGAAATAGTTGATCTTTGTAATGATATAAAGAATCATTACAGGGAGATTGACCTGGAACTGCTCATAACAGGAGCGATCCTGCATGACGTTGGCAAAGTGCGTGAGTTAAAATACAGGAGAAGTCTTGATTATACTGATGAAGGCAGGCTTATCGGCCATATAATGTTAGGTGTAGAAATGGTGGATGAAAAGATAAGACTTATAGCTGATTTTCCCGGCAGGCTTGCTATGCTCATAAGACATCTCATAGTAAGCCATCAGGGAACCTATGAATGGGGATCGCCCAAGATGCCGCAGACCTTAGAGGCACTGGTACTCCATAATCTGGATGATCTCAGCGCCAAGGTTAATGTATTCCGAAAGGCTGTACAGACGGATTCGGGTGAGGGTGACTTTACAAGTTTTAATAAACCTCTTGGAAGATATCTTTATAAAAACAGACAGACAGAGTAAATTGGTTTTATTGAAGCATTTACCTAATCTTATTACCATCTTAAGGATACTGTTAATCCCTGTATTTGTTTCATTACTGATACGCGGCAATCACATATATGCCTTTGGCGTCCTTGTGGCAGCAGGCGTATCAGATGCACTTGATGGATTCATTGCGCGTACATGGGGTTTTAAAACCAAAACCGGGGCTTATCTTGATCCAATTGCGGATAAGCTCCTCTTCGTCTCATCATTTGCCACACTTGCAACCTTAGAAATGATACCCCTGTGGGTTGCAATTGTTGTTATTGGAAGGGATGTCGTGATTGGTGTTATTGCCCTGGTCCTGATTGGTCACATAGATATACATAGTTATCATGTAAGACCCTCAATTCCGGGAAAGGCGGCAACGGTACTGCAGGTATTGACAATCCTGGCAGTCCTGGCAGGACTCAGGCAAGAGGTACTGTATGCCTTTTTTACGGTAACGGTTGTGGTGACCGCTGTATCCGGGTTACATTATATATACAGGGAGATAAGGGGCGTTTATCGTTAGATACTGCCGCCCTTGTCATCCGGATATGCCATGATATAATAACAAATGAAAATTACGGGAAAATCAAAGGTCTTTGGAATTATCGGCTGGCCATTAAGCCATAGCCTTTCACCTGTTTTTCAGAATGCTGCATTTGAGCATCTTGGATTTGACTGCTGTTATGTCCCTTTCCCAGTTGATCCTGGACAACTCGATGCTGCCATACGTGCCATTCCGGCCCTCAACATAGCAGGACTTAATGTAACGGTGCCACATAAGGAAAGTGTAATACATTGTCTGTCATCATTGTCGGATGAGGCGATGATGATAGGGGCTGTTAACACAATTACAGTGTCAGCAAATGGCCTCGTTGGTCATAATACTGATGGTCAGGGATTTGTTGCCGCCCTCAATGAGGCAGGAGAACCAGTCAAAGGACGTTCCATACTGGTTATCGGTGCAGGCGGGGCGGCAAGGGCAGTCGTTGTTTCTCTTGCAATGGAAGGGGCCAGTGCCATTTTTATTGCAAACAGGACGGTCAGCAAGGCTGAATCCCTGAAAGAAGTGCTGAACAGACACTTTTCTAAAGTAAAAGCAGAGGCAATAGGGATAGAACCTGTTGATTTAAAAAGAGTATTTAAAAATATTGATATAATAATAAATACAACCTCCATAGGTCTGAAGAAGGGAGATCCCTCTCCTGTCAAAAAAGAATTTCTTCATAAAGACCTTTTTGTCTGTGACCTAATTTATAACCCTCCTGATACCGAACTAATAAGATGTGCAAAGGAGTTGTGCAGGGGGCATATGAACGGTTCGGGTATGTTGATCCATCAGGGAGCCGCATCGTTTAAGTTATGGATAGGTATTGAACCTCCAGTCCATATCATGAAACAGGCGCTGCAAGACGCACTTCAGAACTTGTCAACTTCAGGCAGACAGTAAAGAAATACAGGATCGGTAAACTTGCGTCATGAATGGTTACTGACTGTTTCTGCGTGCTGTCTTGAATCAGGAGCGTAGGTGATAATCAGCAAAATTGGAAGAATGCTTGTAGCCGCAAGCCTCATTACTGAGGAACAACTGGAAAAGGCACTCGCTTATCAGCAGAAAGAAGGCGGGCGTCTTGGCAGTATATTAGTAAAGCTCGGCTACATCCAGGAGCAGACTCTGCTGCAGTTTTTAAGCAAGCAATATGGTGTTCAGTCGGTTGACCTGTCAAAGATTGAGATAGATCCTTCAGTAACCAAGCTGATACCCACAGATGTTGTTCAGAAGTACAATGTTGTTCCTGTTCGCCGTGTAGGGGCGGTCCTTACGATTGCTATGGTGGACCCATCCAATGTATTTGCCATTGATGACATCAAGTTCATGACCGGTTACGACATTGAGGTCGTTGTATCCTCTGAAAGCGCCATAATGGCCGCAATGTCCAAATCATATGATACGAGCTCTATGAACCTTCAGCAGGTATTGAAGAGCATGGATGGAGGTGAAGAGAGCCTGGATGTGCTGGAGTCTGATGATGAGGAACAGGTTGACTTAAGGGAGCTGAAAGAGGCAATTGATGATGCCCCTGTTGTAAAGCTGGTCAATCTGATTCTGACAGACGCAATCAAAAAAGGCGCAAGCGACATTCATATAGAGGCTTATGAAAAGAAATTCCGGGTGCGCTACCGTATTGACGGCGTTCTTTATGAGGTGATGAATCCTCCCATGAAGCTCAGGGCTGCCCTTACATCGAGATTGAAGATAATGGCAGAACTTGACATAGCAGAAAGAAGACTGCCGCAGGACGGCAGGATAAAATTAAAGATGAAAGACAAGGAGATAGACCTTCGTGTAAGCACACTACCATGCCTGTTTGGAGAGAAGGTAGTTATGAGGATACTGGACAAGGGGGCACTCAGCCTTGATCTGAAGAAAATGGGCTGGGAGCAGAAGGCCCTTGACGACCTGATGAAGGCGATCCATTCTCCTTTCGGTATGGTGCTTGTTACAGGCCCAACCGGAAGCGGAAAGAGTACGACACTTTATGCAGCACTCCAGCAGATAAATGAAATCGGAATCAACATTATGACTGCAGAAGATCCGGTAGAATACAATCTGTTTGGAGTTAATCAGGTTCAGATGAAGGATGAAATAGGGCTTAATTTTGCAGCAGCCCTGAGATCATTCTTAAGACAGGATCCTGATGTTGTGCTTGTAGGAGAAATCAGGGATTACGAGACTGCAGAAATTGGTGTTAAGGCAGCCCTTACAGGACATCTTGTCCTTAGCACTCTTCATACAAACGATGCCCCGAGTACGGTTACAAGACTTATAAATATGGGCATCGAACCTTTTCTTGTAGCCTCATCAGTAATATTGATTATAGCACAGAGGCTTGTGCGTCGAATATGTAAAGATTGTAAAGAAGAAGAAAAGATAGCTCCCGCCATCCTTCTTGATATGGGAATCAGCCCGCAGGAGGTTGAATCTGTTGTGACTTACAAGGGGAAGGGTTGCGTCAATTGCAGTGATACAGGTTACAAAGGGCGTGTAGCGTTATATGAGGTTATGACAGTTGATGATGAGCTCAAGGAGTTGATCCTGGCAGGCGCATCAGGAGCAGAGATAAAGAAAAAGGCCGTGGCATCCGGCATGAAGACGCTAAGAATGAGCGGGATAACGAAGCTTAAAGAAGGCATGACTACTGTTGAAGAGATCTTAAGGACGACGTTCGGGTAGAAAAATAAAGGAGGTTGATGATGAGTACTAATTTGTATGAGCTTCTTCAGCTTTCCATTCAGCGTGGGGCTTCCGACCTGCATATTACAACAGGGTCACCGCCGCAGATGAGGATTAATGGAAAACTGTCCCCTGTAGGCAGCAATGAGCTTTCAGCGTCTGATACCAAGCAGATGTGCTATAGCATACTTACCGAAACCCAGAAACACCGTTTTGAGGAAGAAAACGAACTTGACCTGTCTTTTGGCATTAAAGGATTAAGCAGGTTTAGGGCAAACATCTTTGTTCAGAGGGGTGCAGTGAGTGCAGCCATACGTTCGATTCCGTTTCAGATAAGATCATTTGATGAACTTGGTCTCCCACAGGTTGTTAAAGAGCTTGTAAAAAAACCGCGCGGCCTGATACTCGTTACCGGTCCTACGGGTAGTGGAAAGTCAACCACGCTGGCCACTATGATTGATATGATTAACTCCGAAAGAGAGGAGCATATAGTAACCATAGAAGATCCGATTGAATTTATCCATACTAACAAGAAATGTGTGGTAAATCAGAGAGAGGTTCATGCCGATACTAAATCATTTAAGAATGCACTGAAGTATATATTAAGACAGGACCCTGACGTAGTCCTTATAGGTGAAATGAGGGACCTCGAGACTATCGAGGCGGCGCTGACAATATCAGAGACGGGACATCTGACATTTGCTACTCTTCACACCAACTCCTGCGCCCAGACCATGAACCGTATTGTTGATGTATTCCCCCCTCATCAGCAGACACAGATCAGGGCGCAACTGTCATTTGTTCTTGAGGGTGTCATTTCTCAGCAGTTATTGCCGAAAAAGGGTGGTGCAGGCAGAGCTCTTTGTCTGGAGGTTATGGTGCCTAATCCGGCTATCAGAAATCTTATAAGAGAAGACAAGGTTCATCAGATTTATTCAATAATGCAGACTGGTCAGAACAAATTTGGAATGCAAACAATGAACCAATCCCTGTATGACCTCTTTATACGCGGGATTATCACTAAAGATGACGCTATTGGACGCTCAAATCTGCCGGACGAGTTATTGTCTATGATTAACAGGGGAGGAATTGGTGCAGGAGGTGTAAAATAATGGAAACTTATGTATGGAATGGAAGGACAAGAGACGGACAGAGGCAAAAAGGGGAGCTGGCAGCCAAAAGTAAAGAGGAAGTAATATCCATAATGCGCAAGCAGAATATTATGGTTACTTCCGTGGCAGCCCGCGCAAAGAAACTCACCATTAACCTGCCGTTTGGTTCAAAGGCATCTGATAAGGATATCGCCATATTCACGCGTCAGTTTGCTACAATGATTGATGCAGGCCTGCCTCTCGTGCAGTGTCTGGATATATTATCCAAACAGGCCGACAAAAAGACCTTTGCCGCAGTTATTAATGAGATACGGCAGGATGTTGAGGCAGGTTCCACCTATGCGGACTCACTGAAAAAACATCCGGCTGTTTTTGGCGACCTGTATGCAAACATGGTTGCAGCAGGCGAGCTTGGTGGCATACTTGATACGATATTAAACAGGCTTTCCAAATATATTGAGAAGAATATAAAGTTGAAGCGCCAGGTAAAGGCAGCCCTTTTTTATCCTGCAACAATCGTGGCAGTGGCATTTATCGTAATTATAGTATTGCTCGTATATGTCATCCCGATATTTGCAAAGATGTTTACAGATTTTGGAGGTACCCTCCCGGCGCCTACGCGTCTTGTGATAGGGGCAAGTAATTTCATGCGTGCGAATATACTCATTATAATGGGTATAATTGCTGCAGCAATAATTGGGGCTCGAAAGTATTATAAGACGCAGAACGGCAGGCTGGTTATAGACTCCACGGTACTGAAGATGCCTGTATTCGGTATGCTTGCAAGGAAGATTTCGGTTGCAAAATTCACCCGTACCCTTGGCACACTGCTAAGCAGTGGTGTGCCGATACTTGACGGCCTTGACATAGTTGCCAAAACGTCAGGAAACAAGGTGGTTGAAAAGGCCATATATGCTACAAGGCAGAGTATAAGCGAGGGAAAAACCCTCTCTGAGCCGCTTGAACAAAGTAAGGTTTTTCCACCCATGGTAGTGCAGATGATTGCAGTTGGAGAGACGACCGGAGCGCTGGATGCCATGTTGTCCAAGATAGCTGATTTCTATGATGAAGAAGTTGATTCGACAGTGGGCATTCTGACATCTCTTCTTGAACCTATACTTATGATCTTCCTTGGAGTTGTCATTGGATTCATCGTTGTTGCAATGTATCTGCCTATCTTTAAGCTGGCAGGGACAATAGGATAATGGCGGGGAGTTGTCAGCCGGAATAGATTTGGAAGAACTTGGGAAAAAGCTCATAAGGTATATGGTTATCAGGGTGGCTGGTGTCACCCTTTTCCTGGGCTCTTTCCTGTTCCTTGGCATCAGATTCAAGGAGGGCCCTTTCTTAGTTCCTGCTTTTTACGCCCTCATCGCAGCAACATATTTTGCTACACTTGTTTATGCAATCCTTTATAGATTAGTAAGTCACAGGGTATCTGCTTATATACAGATATCCTGTGACCTAATCCTTGTTACCGCCCTTGTTTCAGCCACAGACGGGGTTGAAAGTCCTTTTGTATTTTTGTATCTCTTATCAATAATACCTGCCTCAACAATGCTTTATCGCAGAGGCGCACTGGCGGCTGCTGCGGCCTCAAGCATATTATACGGCTTGGTGGTGGATGTTCAGTACTATAACCTGCTTCCATTTATTTCAGCCACCACACTTCCTGTAAAGACTTTATTTTATGTGCTGTTTCTGCATATTGCGGCCTTTTTCGCCGTAGCGTATCTCGGGAGCAGCGCAGTAGAGACACTGAGGAGGATGAAGGAAGAGCTGAGGGCTAAAGACAGCAACATTGAGGAGCTGCAGGCATTTAATGCAAATGTTGCCCAATGCATGAGTACAGGCCTGCTTACGACAGATGAAGCAGGAAGGATTACGGCATTTAACAGGGCTGCTGAAGATATAACAGGCTTTAGGTGGGATGATGTGCGCGGCAAAAGATTCCTCGACATCCTTCCGGTAAAGGAAATAGAAGAAATTCTGAATAGTGCGAAACAGATACTGCCAATATACCGATTTGAGAGTGGTGTCTGTAAGAGGGATGAATCACGGATCATACTTGGATTGAACGTATCTCACCTTTTGGATGAAAATGGAAAGAGTCACGGTCTTATCGTTATCTTTCAGGACCTGACCAAGGTCAAAGAGATGGAAAGGGAGGTCAAGAAGAGGGAGAAGATGTCAATGATAGGAGAGATTGCCGCCGGAATGGCACATGAGATAAGAAATCCTCTTGCATCCCTCAGCGGTTCCATGCAGATACTGAAAGAGGAGTTGTCCCTGCAGGGGGAAAATGCCTACCTGATGGATATTGCCCTCAGGGAAATGGACAGGCTTAATACGACTATTACTGAGTTCCTGACATATGCAAAGCCTAATCCGCCGCAGAAAAAGATAATGGATGTAAACGACCTGTTGCTCGATACGATTAATTTATTACAGAACAGTGACGTTTACAGGAAATCAGGTATCCATACACAGCATGAGTTTAAAGAAGGGAATCTGATGCTTTCTGTTGATCCGCATCAGATTTCGCAGGTATTCTGGAATCTATCCATGAATGCGCTCCAGGCGATGCCTGACGGCGGGGTTTTGACTATCAGCACAAGAATGAGCGGTGTTAAGGGGGCTGATCTGATGTTGAAAGAAAGAAAATGGGCAGAGATAATCTTCAGGGACACAGGTCAGGGTATTCAGGATGGTATTCTGGAAAAGATTTTCGTCCCATTTTTTACAACAAAGGAAAATGGTTCAGGTCTCGGTTTATCCATAGTCCACCGGATAATAGAGGAGCATGAAGGCAGGATTTATGTCAGGAGCAGGCCAGGCAGGGGGACACAGTTTACAATATACCTGCCTGTAGAGTAGAATCATGTGAACCGTCATGAGCCCTTCGACTGTTCGACAAGCTCACAGCTCAGGGCTCACAAGGTCATGAAAACGTCATTCCCGCGTAAGCGGGAATCCAGGCCGTGGGCATGATTCTGGCTTCCCACTCCCCGCTTAAATCCTGCGGGGGCAGGTTCCGTGGGAATGACGGGTGAATAGGAGTATTTTCAGGTGAACCAGCCTGGGGTGGTTTGACAATAATGTCATTTTCCGGATACTTCGGAGGTCTTGCTTGGGTAAGATTCTTGTAGTTGATGATGAACGGGGTATGAGAGAGTTTCTCACGATCATGCTGCAGAAAGAGGGCCATGATGTTACATCTGCCTCGAATGGCAGGGAGGCTGTTGATTATCTTGGACACAAAACCTTTGACATTGTCATCTCTGACCTCAGGATGCCGCAGATTGATGGCATTGATGTATTGAAAACCGTTAAAGACAGCGCCCCTGAGACAGTTGTAATTATGATCACTGCCTACGCCTCGGCAGAAACTGCTGTTGAGGCAATGAAGCAGGGGGCATATGATTATGTAACGAAACCTTTCAAGATCGAAGAGATCAAGCTGATTGTAAGAAACGCCCTCGAGAAGAGGATGCTGAGGGAGGAAAACCTTATCCTCAGGAAGAAGATTCAGGAATGGACTACCTCTGGTGTTATAGGCGGTATAGTTGGCAAAAGCCCCTCTATCGTCAACCTGATTCAATTGATTATCAAGGTTGCTGATAGTCCAAGCAATGTCCTGATTACAGGTGAATCAGGGACAGGCAAGGAATTGGTCGCAAGGGCGATTCATAACTACGGTAACAGAAAGGACCGTCCTTTTGTCGCGATCAACTGCAGTGCAATCCCGGAGGGCCTCTTTGAGAGTGAGATATTTGGTCATATAAAGGGTTCATTTACAGGGGCGATTGCAAACAAGGAGGGTATTTTTGAAACAGCCAATGGTGGCACCGTCTTCCTTGATGAGATAGGAGATATACCCCCTAATTTTCAGGTAAAGCTGCTTCGGGTCCTTGAGGACAAGTCTGTTAAACGGCTTGGCGGGACACAGGAAACAAAACTTGATGTAAGGATTGTTGCGGCGACCAACAAAGATCTTAAGAAGGCTGTTGCAGAGGGATGCTTCAGGGAAGATCTCTTCTACAGGCTTGATGTAATACCGGTTGAGACGCCTCCTTTGAGAGAGAGGAAGGATGACATCCCCATGCTGACCGGGCATTTTCTTTCAAAATATGGCCGTCTGATTGGACGGGAAGTCAATGGCTTATCGCCTGAAGCAATGGAGAAAATGATAAACTTTCCCTGGAAGGGAAACGTCCGTGAGCTTGAAAATGTAATTGAGCGTGCAGTGACGCTCGGTATAGGTTCGATAATTGATGAACAAACAATTGATGAGTGCCTGCAGAGAGGAATACCATTCAAAGTTCCCATATCAACAGATATACCTGCAGGTGGTGTTGACATGGAAGGATTACTCATGGATATTGAAAAGAATTTCCTTATAAAGGCGCTCAATATGTCAAAGGGTGTAAAAAAGGACGCCGCTGAACTACTGCATCTTGATCTGAGGTCCTTCCGCTACCGTCTTGCAAAGTATAACTTATCCGGGGACGACGAGTGACCCCGCCTCCCGAATTTATCAGTATAAAAACCCCTGCAAAGATAAATCTACTGCTTCATGTAAAAGGAAAAAGGGCGGACGGCTATCATGACATTGTCACAGTGATGCAGGCTATAGACTTATTTGACGAGCTATTGCTTGAAAAGGGAGACAAGATTACATTCATATCCGATTCACCTGATGTCCCTTCAGATGAAAATAATCTTGTGTATAAAGCGGCCGTAAAACTCCGGGAATTTTCACGGATAAAAGAGGGGGCGAAGATAACTCTTAAAAAAAATATCCCTGTTGCTGCAGGGCTTGGGGGCGGCAGCAGCGATGCCGCCGCAGTATTATCGGGTTTGAATTATCTGTGGAAACTCGGGTTGCCATTCGAAACGCTCTGCGGGCTTGGGAGAGATATAGGAAGCGATGTCCCCTTTTTCATCGGCGGTCCCACTGCAGCCGGATTTGGAAGGGGTGATGAGCTCATTCAGCTGTCCAACGAGACGGATTACTGGTACCTGCTTGTCAACCCTGGCATATTGATTTCCACTGCATGGGTGTACGGCCAGATTGATATTTCTGCCAATGATGAAAATAATCCCCCCATCCCCCCTTTAGAAAAGGGGGGCAAGGGGGGATTTGAAAGGATATCTCCAGGTGAAAAATGGATAGGCCCCCTGGTCAGGCCAAATTTAGAGTTGACAAAAGCGGATGACCATATTAAAATTTTTCTGCCTGACGGCTTAAGGCCTGAAGGTAATAAAATCTGGTTGTTTCCTTATAACGACCTTGAGGGGGTGGTGATACGCAGGTATCCTGTTATTAAGAAAATAAAAGACGAGATGGTTGCCAGTGGGGCAATCAGTGCATTGATGTCAGGGAGTGGATCGTCAGTTTTCGGGATATTCAGGGATAGAGACAGCGTAGAGAGGGCCGGACGTAATCTGCAGCATAAGGAATGGAGAACATGGATTGTTAAAGCCCTCCACAGTTCCCCGTATCAGTTTGTTTCATAAAAACTTTAGAGGAGGCGACCAACATGGAAGTTACAGAGGTTAAAATTTTCCCGGTTAATGAAGAAAGATTAAAGGCTTATGTAACCGTTACATTTGATGATGCATTTATTGTAAGGGACGTGAAGGTTATCAATGGGAATAGCGGGTTATTCGTAGCTATGCCAAGCCGCAAACGGAAAGATGGCACTTTCCGGGATATCGCCCATCCTCTGAATAATGAAGCAAGAGAAAAGATTGAAGGGGTAATTTTAAAGGAGTATGAAAGAGAGTTGTGCAAGAAGGTAATACAGTAAGGATGAAGAAGGTAAGAAGGTAGTAAGGCTGAAGACCGAAGGTTACGTATTGGGGCGTCGACAAGCGGTAAGTCACGAGATTTTGGATCTCGCATCCGGAGGTTCGAATCCTCCCGCCCCAGCTAAGGTGAAAGGGAGTAAAGGGAAAGAGGCTGAAGACTACAGAAGGTAGATAGGCTGAAGACTGAAGGATGAAGGTATTTTATGCTGCATTAAAGACCTTCGGTCTTCAGTCTTCAGTCTTCGGCCTGTTTCTCTTATCCTTTCCCCGGTTGTTATCAAATATGCTTGACCATGAAATGAAGATATTTACAGGAAATTCCAACCGAGACCTTGCTGAGGAGATATGCAGGTATTTGCAGATAACCCTGGGAAAGGCTTCTGTTGGTACGTTTAGTGATGGCGAGATACTGGTGAAGTTGAACGAGAATGTGCGCGGCAGGGATATTTTCCTTATTCAGACATTCTCCACTCCGGTTAACAGGCACCTCATGGAGCTGCTGATAATGATGGATGCCTTTAAAAGGGCTTCAGCCTACCGGATAACTGCTGTCCTTCCATATTTCGGATATGCAAGACAGGACAGAAAGGCAGAACCGAGGGTGCCAATTACGGCCAAACTCGTTGCAGACCTGATTACCGTTTCCGGCGCTGACAGGGTACTTACTTTGGACCTGCATGTCGGCCAGATACAGGGATTTTTTAACATACCGGTTGACAATATCTTTGCCACACCGGTAATACTTGAATATTTGAAGAAGAAGGATCTTCAGGATCTTGTGGTGGTATCTCCGGATGCCGGAGGTGTGGAAAGGGCGAGGGCGATTGCCAAGAAACTGGATGCGTCGCTTGCCATTATAGATAAGAGGAGAGAGAAGGTTAATGTATCTGAGGTAATGAACATCATAGGTGACGTAAGAGACAGGGATGCCCTTCTGCTGGATGACATGATTGATACGGCAGGAACGATTACCCAGGGAGCCGGAGCGCTGAAAAAAGCCGGGGCACGGAAGATCCTTGCCGCATGCACTCATCCCGTACTGTCGGGTTCAGCAATCGAGCGTTTGAATGGATCTGTGATTGATGAAGTTATTGTGACCAATACGATTCCCCTCAACGGGAAAGAACAGTCCTGTAAAAAGATCACTACCTTATCAGTTGCACCTCTTCTGGGTGAAGCGATAAGAAATACCCACAATGAGACATCGGTAAGCTCTCTCTTTCTGTAAACAGATAATAATTCAAAACACGACAAACAATTAATTAAGGAGGAGTTGGTATCATGGAAAGAATATCATTAAACGCAAATGTCAGGAAAGAAAGTGGTAAGGGAGTTGCAAGGGGCCTCAGGAGGAGCGGCCGCATCCCTGCAGTTCTGTACAGTAAGGGTAAGTCAACAAGCATCAGCCTTGATCCTGCAAAGGTAAAGAAATTAATCATGCTTGGGCACGCTGAGAGCACCCTTATTGATCTGAAGCTGGAAGGAACAGTTGAAAAGACTGGCAAGGTTGCTATCCTGCGTGATTATCAGAAGGACCCCCTTACAGGAGAACTTCTGCACGCAGATTTCTTTGAGGTGTCAATGGATGAAAAGATCAGGGTTACTGTTCCGATCGAGCTTACAGGGAAGACTCCGGCAGGTGTTGCAGAAGGTGGTCTCCTCCAGCTCATAAGCAGGGAAGTTGAGATAGAGTGCCTTCCGTCATTGATACCGGACAATATCCAGGCAGACGCATCAGCGCTTGGGATAGGGGACAGCCTCCATGTCAGGGATATAAGTATCCCTGAGGGGATCAGGTTTGTTTCTGACCAGGAGCAGGTCGTTCTTACGATCGTTGCGCCTGTGTCTCAGGAAAAACTGCAGGAGCTGCTGACTACGCCAGCCCCTGGCGAGGGGACGAAGGAGCCTGAACTTATAAAGAAGCCTGTCAAGGAAGGTGAAAAGGTTGCTGAGAAGGAGGGCAAGGCCTGAAGTTGATTGTCGGACTTGGCAATCCCGGAGACAAATATAAGGATACGAGACACAATACCGGTTTTCTGGTTATAGAAAAACTTGCAGCATATCATTCTATTAAGATCAGAGAAGAGAGCAGGCTGTACCTGTCAGGGAAGGGGAAAATAGCCGGCAATGATGTAATGCTCGCAATGCCCATGACCTATATGAACAGGAGCGGCGACGGTGTTAGAGAGTTGATGAGATATTACAGGTTATCGCCGTCAGACCTGATCCTTATTTATGATGACCTCGATCTGGATTCCGGTCAGATGAGGATAAAGACAAAAGGCGGCAGCGGAGGCCATAATGGTTGCGCATCGGTAATCGCTGCTATCGGCACTGAGGAGTTCATAAGAATCAGGATAGGGATAGGCAGGCCGGCCGCTGGTGCTGATATAACAGGATATGTGCTGTCAAAGTTTTCAGGGACTGAGACACATGTTATTGAATTGGCACTGGAAAATGCGGCTGATGCGGTAAGGATGATCGTTGCCGGTGATTTAGTTGGGGTGATGAATAAGTATAATTAAGAGTTCAAGGGGGCAAGGGGGCAAGTGAATAGAAGTTAAATTTTACACTGGGCTACTCGAGTCCTCTATTTTTAATCAAGAAAGGAGATGAGATGGAAAGATTGGTTGAGTTTGCGTGGTTGTTCGGAATAGGAGGACTGATTATAGCAGGGTTTATTTTCCTGTATATAACCAGGCAGCCTGACGGGAATGACAAGATGCGGGGTATTGCAAAAAAGATCCATGAAGGGGCCATGGCATATCTGAGACGTCAATATACCATACTGGCTGTCTTTATAGTGATAATATTCTTTGCCCTCCTCTACGGACTTGGAATTCAGACCGCAATTGCGTATGTTGGTGGCGCCATTTCTTCAATGCTTGCAGGCCTTTTCGGAATGAATGCTGCAACACGCGCAAATGTCAGGACAGCTAATGCAGCTAATTTATATAAGCCAAATTCATCAAAAGCCCTTTTTATCGCCTTTGCAGGCGGCTCTGTCATGGGATTGTGCGTAGCCAGTATAGGGGTAGTTGGTGTCGGCGTATTCTTCTATTTCTATGGTCATGACCTTTCAACAGTATCTGCAGTCAGTGGTTATGCAATGGGTGCAAGCTCTATAGCCCTTTTTGCCCGTGTAGGCGGCGGTATTTACACAAAGACGGCTGATGTCGGCGCTGACCTTGTCGGTAAGGTTGAGGCAGGTATTCCGGAAGATGATCCAAGAAACCCTGCTGTTATTGCAGATAACGTAGGTGACAATGTTGGCGATGTAGCAGGAATGGGAGCTGACCTCTTTGAGTCCTATGTTGGATCTGTCATAGCAACAATTGCCATTGCAACAACTTCCATGGTTGGGAGCAGCATGTTAATGACATACATGGCATTTCCAATCGCCGTTATTGTTGTAGGACTTATTTCATCACTTATTGGTATAGGCTCCATGCTGATACTGGAGAAGTTGAGTCCGGCAGCAGCACTGAGATATGCAACGTTTATTGCTGCAGGTATATTCCTGGTATTGTCATATTTCCTGACAAAGTCCAGCGGTGTTGACCTGGGGGTCTTCTGGGCTATTGCTGTAGGGTGTATAGTAGGCATTTCTATAGGCCTTATAACGGAATGGTACACATCTGCATCGCCTGTTGCAAAGACCGCAAATGCCTCGACCACAGGCGCTGCAACCAATATTATCACAGGACTTGCAATAGGGATGGAAAGTGTCGCCCTTCCGATGATTGCAATTATAATAGGTATTTATGTTTCAAATTATTTTGCCGGTTTGTACGGTATAAGCATAGCAGCAGTAGGTATGCTTGCCACAATTGGTATAACAATGTCGGTTGACGCCTATGGCCCGATAGCAGATAATGCAGGCGGTATATCTGAGATGAGCGGCCTGGGTAAAGACACGAGGGCTATTACAGACAGCCTGGATGCACTCGGCAATACAACAGCAGCCATAGGCAAGGGGTTTGCTATTGGATCTGCGGCGCTTACTGCCCTTGCCCTCTTTGCAGCCTATGCTCAGGCAGCAAAAATAGCAGTGATATCGTTGATTGATGCCAATGTGGTTATGGGGGTGCTCCTTGGCGGGATTATCCCGTTCTTCATAGCTGCTCTTACAATGTCATCAGTTGGGAGGGCCGCAAGCAAGATGGTAGATGAGGTTAGACGCCAGTTCCGTGAGATCAAAGGCCTTATGGAAGGGAAGGCAGAGCCTGATGTGGTAAGGTGCGTTGAGATAAGCACAACTGCAGCGCTGAAGGAGATGATCATCCCAGGCGTGCTGGCAGTCATTGCACCTATCTTTGTCGGTTTTGTCATGGGGGCCCAGGCCCTTGGAGGATTCCTGGCAGGCGCAACAGTGGTTGGTGTTCCCATGGCGCTTTTTCTGGCAAATGCAGGCGGTGTATGGGATAATGCAAAGAAATACATAGAACATGGAAACCTTGGCGGAAAGGGTTCTAATGCTCACAAGGCAGCGGTAGTAGGTGATACGGTAGGTGATCCATGTAAAGACACTTCAGGTCCTGCTATGAACATTTTGATCAAACTGATGTCAATCGTGGCGCTGGTTATTGCACCGCTATTGATACGGTAGGCAGGCCTGGTTTACAAGGAACAATGAAATTCCCCCTTACTCCCCCTTTTTCAAAGGGGGAAATCACATAATCCCTTGTGAAATGGAGAAATTAGTTTCCCCCCTTTAGTAAAGGGGGGGAGGGGGGATTTGAAAAGGGGACGCAGGATGACGTCCCCTTTATTTTTGAAGGAGTTTTATGGGTTTTAATTGCGGCATAGTCGGACTTCCGAATGTCGGGAAGTCCACCATATTCAATGCGCTGACATCTGCCGGCGCCCAGGTGGCGAACTATCCCTTCTGCACCATAGACCAGAATGTGGGGGTGGTATCTGTTCCTGATCTCCGGTTGAAAAGGCTTACTGTGATGTTTAAACCCGAGGCAGTCACCCCAACAACAATGGAGTTTGTTGATATTGCGGGTCTTGTCAAGGGCGCTTCAGCAGGTGAAGGGCTTGGCAATAAATTTCTCGGACATATACGGGGAGTGGATGCTATAGTCCATGTGGTACGCTGTTTTGAAGACCCTGATGTTGTTCACGTTCACGGAAATGTTGACCCCAGGCGGGATATAGAAATCATTGAGACAGAGCTTGCCCTTGCTGATATGGAGTCAGTAAGCAAGAGAATTCAGAGGACTGAAAAACAGGTGAAGACAGGTGATAAGAACGCCAGGGCTGAAATGGAATTTCTTCTGATGCTCAATGACCAGCTTTCAAAGGGGAAGCCTCTAAGACATTTAACCTATTCAGAAGCAGAAAACAGGATCCTTGACGAGCTTCACCTGCTTACGACTAAACCTGTCCTCTATGCAGCGAATCTGAGCGAAGAGGAGATGCTGGAGGGGAATGAATACGTCCGGGTTATAGAGGATATAGCCGCAAAAGAGGGTGCAACTGTTGTCACGATCTGTGGTAAGATAGAGGATGAACTATCCACCATGCCTATTGAGGAGCATGAAGCCTTTCTGAAAGAGATGGGGCTTTCTGAGCCAGGTCTATACAAACTTATCCGTGCAGGGTATGATCTGTTAAACCTCCTCACCTTTTTTACGGCAGGTGAGAAGGAGGTAAGGGCCTGGACAGTGCTTAAGGGCACAAAGGCCCCGCAGGCAGCAGGAAAGATACACTCAGATATAGAACGCGGTTTCATAAGGGCTGAGGTGATGTCATTTGCTGACCTTGATTCTCTTGGCTCAGCACAGGCTGTAAAGGAAAAAGGTCTGCTCCGCCTTGAAGGGAAGGATTATGTTATGAAGGAAGGGGATGTGGTGTACTTCCGTTTCCATGTATAGAGCGTTAAATAGGGACAGCGACTATTTATTTTGTGCAAAATAAATAGTCGCTGTCCCTATTTAACTTGGAGGCATACAATGAATAAATTAATATTATGGGCCATTGTATTGACGATATTCCTGGCTGACACGGCCTTTGCAGGCCTTTCCTTTGTCAAGAAGACCAGGCTGATAACGAAGGACTCGGACAATGTCGTGCTTGAGCAGAAGTTTTATTCAGAGGGGGATATGCTCAGGGTCGAAGAGGAGTCATCGGGTATTGAAGGCAATCCAGGCATAAGAATATACGATTTCGGGAAGAAGAAGCTATATACTATTATGTTGAATGTAAAGTTATATCTGGAACAGGATATTACAGCAGATAAGGATTTCATCATGTTTGAGCCGCCTCCTGAGAAAAAATATAGTCCTGGAAAAGAGCTAAAGGTTGAAAAGAAGAAGAAGGGTGAAGATGTGATAGAAGGTCATCCGGCAACCGTATATGAAGTGAAGTTGATAAAAAAGGCAGACAAAAAGACCGGAAAAGAGGAACAGCTTTTGGAGAAATATCTTCTTTGGGAGGCTGACGACCTCAACAATATACCTGTCAAGTATGAATTTGAACTCTCCGGGGAAAGCAGGAAAGTTATTGAGTATGTAAATGTCAGGACAGATGCCATAGAGCCGGCACTTTTTGCAATTCCCGAGGGTTATAAGGCTATAAGTCCTTTTTGAGGGTGATATGTCAACAGTAGTAATCACAGGCGCCCAGTGGGGCGATGAGGGAAAAGGGAAGATCGTAGATATCCTCACTGAAGATGCTGACTATATTGTCCGCTATCAGGGCGGACACAATGCAGGTCACACAGTGGTCATAGGGGAGAGCAAGTTCATCCTCCATCTGATACCGTCTGGCATACTCCGCCCGGGGAAAAAGTGTGTCATCGGCAACGGCGTAGTGATAGACCCTCAGGCCCTTCTCGCTGAGATTGACGGTCTGCTGGAAAAGGGTATAAAGGTAAGAGAGAATCTCCTGATCAGCGGAAGGGCGCATATAATTATGCCTTATCACCGCGCCATTGAGAAGGAGAGTGAGAAGCAGAAGGGCTCGCTGAAAATAGGAACCACAGGCAGGGGAATAGGCCCGACCTATGCCGATAAGATGGCGAGGGTCGGTATCAGGGTGGCAGACATTCTGGACAAGGAGGTCTTCAGGGAGAAGCTCAAGACAAATATCCAGGAGATGAACTATTTTCTTGAGAGACTATATGGTGCAAAAGGCTTTATCCTTGAAGATATCTATGATGAATATACAGGGTATGCAGACAGGCTTCGTGATTATGTAACAGACACGGCGGTGCTTCTGAACAGGGTGTTAAGGGAAGGGAAGAATGTCCTGTTTGAAGGGGCGCAGGGAACCCATCTTGATGTAGACCACGGGACATACCCATACGTTACATCATCCAATGCAACATCAGGCGGGGCATGCACAGGCACAGGAGTAGGGCCTACAAAGATAGACAAGGTTATTGGTGTGGTCAAGGCTTATACCACAAGGGTCGGCAGCGGACCGTTTCCAACGGAACTTGATGATGCTACAGGTGAGCTCCTGAGGGACAAGGGGAAGGAGTTCGGCGCAACAACCGGAAGACCGAGGAGGTGCGGCTGGTTTGATGCTGTGGCAACACGTTATGCAGCGGATGTCAACGGTTTTACCGGCATGGTGCTGACGAAGATGGATGTGCTTGATGAGCTTGATGAGATAAAGATATGCACATGTTACACGTATCAGGGGAAAACATATACGGACATGCCGTCCCAGTTGAATGTCCTTGAGGCATGTGAGCCTGTGTATGAAACAATGAAAGGATGGAAGTCCTCCACTGCAGGCCTTTCAAATTATGATTCCATGCCTGAAGATGCGAAAAAGTATGTAGAACGGATACAGCAGTTGGTAGGAGTTGACGTGGATATAATCTCGACCGGTTTCCGGCGTGATGAGACAATTATATTGCGGAAAGTTTTCTAAGTCAGACTTTATCTTTACTCAGATTGAGCAGGGATTCCACCCTGTTTGAGATCACAGTCAACGACTCCCTCGTCTGGTTAAAATAAATAGGAAGCCTTGAGAGTATACAATTTTTACCCTGTCCGCCAATATACAGGGCGCAATTTTCTTTACAAATAACCTCTTCAACTGCATTGCTCATGAAAGGACAGATTGTATTCATTATTTACCTCCTTGTATAATAAAGTATAAGCGATAAGGGCGATTTGGGTCAAGGTCAGTATGCACATAATAGTCCACTATCAGGAAATAGTCCTAAAAGGCAAAAACCGGCACGTATTTGTCAAAAAGTTAATAGACAATATCAGGTATGCAACAACAGGCCTTGGTGCAGGAAATATCAGACATAAAGACGGCAGGATTATCCTTGACCTGCCTTCAAATGCAGATGAGGCCAAAATATGCAACAGGCTCTCAAAGACCTTTGGAATTGCCAATTTCGTCCTGACCCGAAGACTTTCAAATGATGTCAATCTGTTTAAGGATGAGGTCCTCCATTACATAAAGGGGAGAGAGTTTAAGAGCTTCAGGGTGTCCACAAGAAGGGGATACAAGGGATACCCACTCACGTCAATGGATGTTGACAGGATTGTCGGCGCCCATATTAAGGAGTCTATAGGGGCCAGGGTCAATCTCACCAATCCTGAGCTTGTTGTTCATATCCAGATATTGTCCGGCGAGACATACTTCTATATTGACCGTATTCAAGGCCCAGGCGGCCTCCCTGTTGGCACCGGCGGCACTGTGGTATGCCTCCTTTCCGGCGGCATTGATTCGCCTGTTGCAGCCTGGCGTATGATGAAGCGTGGTTGTTCCGTAATCTTCGTTCACTTCCACAGCTACCCCTATCTGAGCAAGGCATCACAGGAGAAGGTGCAGGACATCACAGAGATACTGAATGAATATCAGCGGCATTCCAGGGCATATCTTCTCCCGTTCGGTGATATACAGAAGGATATAGTCTTAAGCGTGCCTGCGAAATACAGGGTGGTAATATACAGGCGCATGATGTTGAGGGTCGCTGAAAGGATTGCAGCACAGACAGGCGCCCTTGCACTCGTAACAGGCGACAGTCTCGGACAGGTGGCCTCCCAGACCCTTGAGAATATATCTACAACCGGCGATGCAGTAACGCTTCCCATACTAAGGCCGCTAATCGGCATGGATAAGGAGGAGATTATCGCCCAGGCAAAACGCATCGGCACTTACGACATCTCCATAATCCCGGACCAGGACTGCTGCCAGTTGTTCATCCCCAAAAACCCTTCTTTAAGGACTACAATCCGGGAAATCGAGAGGGTTGAAAAGAGGCTTGACATTGAAGGGCTGATTAAGATGGCCCTGGCTCACATAAAGTAGTTATTATCAGCATCTAAGGTGTAGTCATAACTCCTCAATATCTGCTGTTGAAATAATCATCCAGTATTTTCCTGTGGTCAAAGGCTATTTCCACGGGGAGTGTTTCCCTCGTAAAGATTTCTGCCTCTTTGGCATCATCTGCAGCAACTGGTGTTCCTGCTGCACGGGCGATAAACACTGTAGCAATGGTATGGAATCTCGGGTCACGGTCAGGGGATGAGTAGACGTGGAATTGCCGTACAAGTTCTACGTTGAGCGATGTCTCTTCCAGTGCCTCACGCACTGCCGCTTCTTCTAATGATTCTCCGTAATCAACAAACCCGCCGGGTATTGCCCAGCCATAAGGCGGATTTTTCCTTTTGATCAACACGATCCACTTATCTTCAATCTCAATAATAATATCCACAGTAGGAAAAGGATTCCTGGGCTGGATGGTAACACCGCACTCCGGGCAAGTTGTTAATTTCATGACTATTTTATAGCAGAGACAGGATCGAAATGCAATTTAGGCACGCTGATAGTGGTTACTAACATTCTATTGTGGTTTTACTCAGTGTGATTTAAAGATTTCAAATTCAGACAGTAAAAATCTGATTTGATATTTTATGCGTATATAGAGTAAAATCTTATCTACTAAGCAGTCATCACAAGACGCTACGATGTTCTGATAACCGATTTAACTCTTATGCAGTGACAAGTATAATAATAATTACAGACCTGGATGGCACCCTGCTGCATCCGGCAAGCTATTCGTTTAAGGATGCTATTCCTGAGCTTGAGGAAGCTCATACGGCGAATATTCCGGTAATTCTTTGCTCCAGTAAGACCAGGGCTGAAATTGAAGTATACCGCAGGCAGTTGAATAATCACGACCCGTTCATTTCTGAGAACGGAGGCGGAATCTTCATTCCTGCCGGATATTTTGCAGGTTCTGAGAAAAGTCGCAGGGATGACGAATACATCGTAACGATTCTTGGCAGGCCATACAATGTTATCAGGAGAATATTTAATGATATCCGGGACAGAACAGGGATAAGAGTAAGGGGATTTGGCGATATGAGTCCGGAAGAAGTGGCACAGCTTACAGGTATGGAGTTATCAGATGCCAGGTTATCAAAACAGCGGGACTTCGATGAGCCTTTTGTTTTTGAAGAGGGGGAAAAACGTGTTGAAGAGTTTCTGAATGCAATTGAGAAAACCGGACTGCACTGGACGCAGGGGAGATTTTATCACATCCTCGGTGACAATGATAAAGGGAAGGCCGTCAGGATGCTCATGGATTATTATAAAGAAACCCGGAAAATTATTGTTACAATCGGTCTTGGTGACAGTTTCAACGATCTTCCACTTTTGGAGAATGTGGACTATCCTGTTCTTGTTCAGAAGGAGGACGGGAGTTATGAGAAGAGAATAAAACGTGAAAACCTTATTTATGCGAGTGGTATAGGTCCTGCCGGATGGAGCAGAGAGGTTAGCAAACTTATAAGAAGGATAAGAGAGAATTAATAAATAGAGTAAGAAGTATAAACGGACAGAGGAGGACCGATGGAGGCATCCGAATTTTTTCTGAAGTTACTTGTAATCATCCTGTCCGCAAAGTTCCTTGCCGAAGTCTTTGCATATATAAAGATCCCCTCTGTCCTCGGTGAGGTTGTTGCCGGCATCATCATTGGACCCAGCCTTCTCGGATTCATTGAGCCTGTTCCAACCTTCTATCTCCTTGCAGAGATCGGGATACTGCTTCTCCTCTTCGAGGTTGGTCTTGAGACAGATGTAGGACAGATTATCAGGGTTGGGGGACAATCCTTTCTTGTAGCGGCAACAGGGGTAATCGCCCCGGCTGTATTCGGGTTCTGGGTATCCCATTACGGATTCGGTCTCTCACTTATCCCCTCCCTGTTTATTGGCGGAACGATTGTGGCCACGAGCATTGGCATTACTGTCCGGGTTCTGGTAGATCTGAAGAAAGAAAAGACCAGAGTATCCAGGATCGTACTCGGGGCTGCTGTTTTAGATGACGTTATTGGTGTGGTCATCCTTGCTGTTCTTTATGACTTTGCAGTAAAAGGAACAGTTAATGTCTTCAACACGATAAAGATACTGGCCTTCATCACTATCTTTCTTCTTATTGCACCAGTCATCGCAAAATTGTTCGTTCCGATGTTGGCAAGGTTAACATTGATAAGCAAAACAAAGGGGATGGCGCCCACATTAATAATATCGGTGATCCTTATCCTCGCTGTTATTTCTCATAAGGTCGGTGCCCCTGAAATATTGGGATCTTTTGCTGCAGGAATTGCGCTGGCAAGACGTTTCTTTTTCCCATTGGGCTCAACCATTGATCACTACAGCCACCAAATGGCGGAAAAGATCGAGGATAGCATGAAGCCGATTATCGAACTCTTCGTCCCGCTCTTTTTTGTCATGGTTGGGGTGTCGATCAACTTCAGGGTTATTGACCTTGCCTCAGGGGCCTTCTGGGGATTTGCCGGCATATTGACAATTACCGCCGTTATCACAAAGATGGTCAGTGGTATATGGGTCAAGGGTGGCTGGAACAGGAAGCTTTCTACAGGGATTGCAATGGTGCCGAGGGGGGAAGTGGGGCTCATATTTGCTGAAGTTGCAAAAAGGGGCGGTATATTCAATGATGAGACCTATGCAGTAGTTGTATTTGTAGTAGCCCTGACAACGCTCCTCGCCCCTCTTGCCCTGAGATATTTCATGGAGGATGACTCGGAGACTTAGATGCTCCGTGATTATGGATCAGCTTGCCTCCTACCAGACCCATAGCAAGCTAAGGGGATTGCGCTCGTTATGCATTTTTATGTTTCAACCATAGAATAGCTAAAATTTCCTGTTTCAGTTCAGCTCCTGATCCTGTAACCATTCCTTTCAAGAATTATCAACTTCCCGCTGAAAGAAGGGGATTTGTATTGATTTAAAAGGAGATCTAATGAAGGCAGTATATATTCCAGAAGTGGCGGATGTATTCTTATATGAATTATTCCGGATGTCTTCCCAGGGGGGTATTTCAGAATATTGCCAAAGTGTTTATCAAACGTTATAACAGTCCGATCTTCTTCTTTGGCCATACGCATAACTTCGTCATCTATACTTTTGAAGATACCTTCTTCCTGGAGAGATTTTACATCATGCCCCTTATCACGGAGATGGGCAGTAATTTTAGGGAAAATATTTTCGTCAGCAAGAAATTTCAACGTACCGGCTCTTCAAATGGAACATATTCCTGTTCCTTGATGAGCGTTGCAGCGTAATGAAGACATGCGGTAATATCTTCGGTTTTCAGGTTAGGATAATAGTCTCTTACAATGTCACGAGGAGTAAGTCCTGCTTCCAAAAGTTCAAGAATAAGGTAAACCATAATTCTCGTACCTTTTATACATGGCTGGCCATGGCAGACATTATCATTTATTTCAATTCTCTCATTCATTTTAACGTCCTCTCATCCAAGAGAATATAATAGAGAATATGAAAAGTCAATTTTTAAAGCCTTAATTTTGTCTGGAAATCAGGGGATGATTGAAGTATACTGATGGATGTCAGGCTGGTCAAGCATATAACATCGCAGTTGGTCCGTAAACCTTACTTATATTGTGACACAGGTCATCTTTTTACAGATCTTGACGGGACGTTGCTTTATCCCGGAAGGGTATTCCCCATTTCCGGCAGACGGGGAGCTCACGATTGGTTACAGAGTGATCACCTTCGGCAGACCATACAGCAAGGTCTGGAAGGTACTCCTGAAGATTCAAGAGAGGATCGATCTGCCGCGCCAGATCAGGGCAGAAGGAATCTGATCTGAGGGTGCCTCGATTTAGAGTGGGCAAAGAGTGGATGAAGAATGGAGGAAGAGATTGGATTTTGAGAGTTTGACATATAAATTAATCTCCTATCTGAAAAATATCCCAGGCAAGATGGCAGCCGAGGTCAACCATCGCACGGTGATCAAGGACATCTACCTCGAAGTGGATATATCTCCTGGCTACTTTCTCTTTCTGACACTTGCCAATTTGATTGCCCTGTCCGGCCTGATTACAAACAGCGCAGCGGTCATCATCGGCGCCATGTTGATCTCCCCATTGATGGGGCCGATCCTGAGCTGCGGTTTTGCATTTATCACAGGGGATTGGACAATTGGAAAGAAAGCCCTAAGGAAGGTGACCCTCAGCGTTGCCGTCACTATTGTGATAGCGGCCTTTGCAACCTATCTGTCTCCCCTGCATGAAGTGACAGATGAGATACTATCGAGGACAAGACCGAATCTCTATGACCTGATCATCGCCTTTTTTGCTGGCATCGCCGGTGCGATCGCGATATGTACGAGGAAGAATTACATCACGATAGTCACCGGTGTGGCGATTGCCACAGCAGTCATCCCTCCCCTGAGTGTTGCAGGATTCGGTATGGGGACGTGGAATTTCTATGT
This sequence comes from Nitrospirota bacterium, assembly GCA_020851375.1. Taxonomy (NCBI): domain Bacteria; kingdom Pseudomonadati; phylum Nitrospirota; species Nitrospirota bacterium. The sequence goes on from JADZCV010000008.1 coordinate 50,159, forward strand.
TGCAGGTGGCGGATTTTTTCTCTTCTTTACAAACTTCGTTGCCATCATCTTTGCCACCTCCATCATCTTTTTCCTCTACGGATTCAAACCTGGAATCATTACAGAGATCGGGATTGCACAGCTCAGGAAGAGGATTATCATCCTTACACTCAGTTTTATCATAATTGCAATTCCCCTGATCTATACCCTCCATGTCTCTGTATCAGAGGTAAGGCTAAGGGGTAATATCAATTTTGCTTTGAAGCAGGAATTCGACGTGGAAAGACGTTCCCATCTGGCCACTTTCGGATATGTTGAGGGAGAAGAGGATACACTTGAGATCAGCGCCATTGTCAACACCGTGGACTATCTGAAGGAGGCTGAGGTAAAAAGGATTGAGGAAAAGGTTGCCCGCTATCTCAATCGGGATGTTATACTGAATGTGGAGCAGGTGCGAGTGCAGACAGGAGGATTGAAGGAAGAAGCGGCGAGATCACCTTTACTGCCGACCCTTGTCCCTTCAAGACCTCCATCTGAAATTATCAGGAGCTCCCGTGAGGATTCTCTGGGGACTATCAGAAAGACCGTAGAAAAAATTGACAGGATAATTGCTCCTTCTATTGTGGATGATTTCTATATAGGCTTTCACTATAAGGCAACCCCTGTTGTTGTCAGCCTTAAGATAAAAAAAGATACCCCCATGACAGAGTCGGAGATTCAGTGGCTCAGTAAAATACTTTCTGAAGACCTGGGTCACCCGGTTGATCTGAAGGTGGAGACCATCCCGTTTATCACTCCTCTGGTCTTCAACAGGGGGGAGACAACTCTGTCAGATGAGATGAAGACTGTGCTGCTGGAAATAAAAAAGGTCTATCAAAGGGATCCATCATCTGAATTTGTTGTCGAATCCTATCCTGAAACAGCGAGCCGGAAGGAGAAGATGCTTGCAGAGGAAAGAGCAGGTATTGTTGTTAATATCCTTGTGGATGAATTTAAGATACCCCGTGAATCTGTAAAAAAAATAGTTCATAGAAGTACAATGAAATCACCTGTTGTAAGGATTTCTGTTTTATAGGGATTATTTCGCATTTGTAACCGGGTGTCACAAACCTGAAAAGAACGAGTCTGTTATGACAATAAATAAAGAATATCTTATTGATATCTTCAACTTTGCAATCAAGGCGGCAGACCCTTATCGAGCAGTCATGGGGAAGCTAAGAGTCGCCGGTGATAAGATAATCCTCCCTGAAGAGGAGTATAACCTCAACGGTTTCAGGCGGATAGTTGTGATAGGGGCGGGGAAGGCTGTGTCTCCAATGGCACGTGCCATCGAAGAGATATTTGAAGGTAAAATTGAGGAGGGGATTATCATTGTCAAGTATGGACACACGGGATTACTCAGAAAGGTCAGGCAGATCGAGGCATCCCATCCGCTTCCTGATTTCAATGGTGTCAGAGGAACGAATGAAATAATGGATGTGCTGAAAAGGGCGGATGAAAAGACTTTGGTTATCTGCCTGGTATCCGGTGGCGTCTCATCCCTTCTTGTTTCACCTATAGATGACGTGGGTCTGGAAAATAAACGGGCTGTTACAGATCTTCTTCTGAAGGCAGGGGCTAACATCGATGAGCTAAATGCAGTCAGGAAACATATCTCCAATGTCAAAGGTGGCAGGATGGCGGAACTGGCCTACCCTGCTACTATATATACAATGATCCTTTCTGATGTAATCGGCGACAGGCTTGATGTTATTGCCTCAGGGCCGACCGTACCTGACCCCACTACATATAAAGATGCTGTAGAGGTTATAAGGAAATATGGACTTGAAGACAGGATTCCTGTCAGGGTAGTGAAGATTTTAGAAGGTGGTGAGAAAGGGAAGCATAAAGAGACACCAAAGGGCGGTGAAGAGTTTTTTAGAAAGGCAAGGACAGTCATCTTAGGGGGAATAAAAGAGGCGATTGATGCTGCCAGGGAAAAGGCTGAAGCCATGGGGTTTACAGTTGACATAGTGACGTCGGAACTTCAGGGGGAGGCGAAAGAAGTGGCAAAGGACCTTGCTGTCAGGGCAATAGAAGCAAGAAATGACATGAAGGCCGGTGATAAACCCCTCTGTCTCATCTCCGGCGGAGAAACAACTGTCACAGTAAAAGGAAACGGTCTCGGCGGAAGAAACCAGGAGCTTGCCCTCGCCTTTGCTATAGAGATTGCAGGAAAAAGGGGGATAACGCTCCTATCCGCCGGCACTGACGGCACTGACGGCCCTACGGAGGCTGCAGGAGCCATCGTGGACAGCAGGACGATGTCTCTTGCAAGGGAATACGGGCTTGATGCAGAGTTTTATCTTGAGAATAATGATTCATATCATTTCTTTGAAAAACTCGATTCCTTGTCGCGTGAGCGGCATCATTTAAAGACCGGCCCTACTGGTACCAATGTAATGGATCTTCAAATCATCATGGTAGACAAACATGAAAACTGAGAAGGCGGACATCCTCGTCGGGATCGCAAGTTTTAATAACGCAGGTACAATAGGTCATGTGGTGAAGGCCGTGGATGCAGGGCTTGTGAAATATTTCCCGGATAAAAAGGCGATTATCGTCAATTCCGATGGAGGATCCAGGGACGGGACGCCGGATATTGTGAAGACTGCCACCCATGACCAAGCCGCGATCTTTCTATCCCACCCTGTATACCCGGCCCACAGGATCAGCATTCCCTACAACGGGATCCCAGGGAAAGGGAGCGCCTTCAGGGCCATTTTCCGCAAGGCTGTCGAGATGAAGGCTGAGGCATGTTGCGTGGTGGATGCTGATTTACGCAGCATAACGCCTGAATGGGTGGAGCTTCTTTTGTCCCCTGTAATTCAAAATGGATTTGACTTTGTAGCCCCACTCTACAACAGGCATAAATATGATGGAACGATTACTAACTCAATCGTCTATCCTCTAACAAGGGCCCTCTATGGCAGGAGGATCAGGCAGCCAATAGGAGGTGAGTTTGGATTTTCAGGAAGAATGGCTGATTTTTACATGTCTCAGGAGGTATGGGAAAGTCATGTGGCCCGCTTTGGTGTTGATATATGGATGACAACAGAGGCGATTGCCGGTGATTATAAAGTCTGTCAGACCTTTCTGGGGGCAAAGATCCACGACCCTAAGGATCCGGGTTCAGACCTTGCGGATATGCTGCTGCAGGTGGTTGCTACCCTGTTTGCCCTGACAGAGAAACACTATGACAAGTGGAAGGATGAAAAGGGATCGTCAGAGGTTCCGACTTTAGGCTTCAGATATCAGGTCGGACTTGAATCCGTAAAGGTGAATGCAGAGAAGATGCTTAACATATTCAGGGCAGGGCAGGAAAATCTTCGGGATATATGGTTGAAGATAATAGGACAGGGGGATTTTGGTGAGATAGAACGTCTCAGTCGTCTTCCTGACGCGTCATTTAAATTTCCTGATGGATTATGGGCAAAGGTTGTATATGACTTTATCATTGCGTATCATAGAAAGGTGATGGCGCCGGAACACCTTATCAGGTCGCTTGTACCATTATATCTTGGAAAAACTGCATCATTTGTGCTTGAAGTGGAAAACATGGAACAGGAAGGTGCGGAGGCCTGCATAGAGAAATTGTGTCAGGAGTTTGAAAATAACAAAGATTATCTTATAAGTAACTGGAAATGAGGAGGTGATATTATGGAGAACTTTATGGAGTTGTTATTTCAGCCGCTGATTAATTTTGGAATAAAAGTCTTTGAGTTTGTACCAAATGTGCTGGCAATGCTGATTATCTTTATCGCCGGTTTCTTATTCTCCCGCCTCATTAAAATGTTTTTGTTGCGGCTCTTCAGGGTTACAAACTTTGACAGCTGGTGTGACAGGGCAGGTTTGACCGCTATTATAAGAAAAGGGGATATATGGTCAAAACCATCAGAGGTATTCGGGGGTATAATCTACTGGTTTCTTATTATACTATTTCTGATGATCGGATTCAGCGCCCTTCAGTTGCAGACTATTGACAATCTGACAGCACAATTCTTTCTCTATATCCCGCGGGCATTTTCCGCTCTTATCATCCTTATCGGGGGTTACATGTTTGCCGGTTTTATCAGCAGGGCAGTGTTGATCACCGCAGTTAACAGCGGATATCACTATGCAAAGATACTTGCCGAGGCAGTGAGGCTTCTGCTGATTGTGCTAATTCTTGCGATGGCGCTTGAACAGCTTCAGATAGCGCGGGGTATAGTGATAGCAGCCTTTTCCATAGTCTTTGGCGGCATTATACTTGCCCTTGCAATAGCATTTGGCATAGGCGGAATAGATGCAGCGAAAAGGATAATCAGCGCCGGCGGGGCGGAGCATAAAGGGGACAGGAGGAATGAAAAAGAAAGAGATGCTGAACATTTATAGGAGGTGAAAGATGGCGGATTTCTATCAGACTGATTTAATAATTACATTGCACAGGCTTGGAAGTCCGGGGCTGGAAAGGATTGAGTCTGAACTCAGGGAATTTTCCAGACAGCGTCCCATTGCGCTGGTGCTCCCTGCGCTCGTTACTGAGTTTCAGAGAGATGCTATCAAAGGTATAATTGCAGAGTTAAAAAAGGTCAGATACCTCAGTGAGATTATCCTGGTTCTTGGCAGGGCAAGTGACAAGGAATTCAGTTATGTCCGGGAGTTCATGTCCCAGCTTCCATGTGAAGTCAGGATTATTCATAATGAGGGTAAAAGGGTTAAGGAGATTTATGCCACACTCGAGAGAAATAATGTCTCGGCGGGCGAGGATGGGAAAGGACGCTCTGCATGGTTTGCCTATGGATACATATTAGCCAATGCACAATCTGAAGTCATTGCGCTGCACGATTGTGACATAGTTACATACAACCGGGAGATGCTCGCCAGATTATGCTATCCGGTTGCCAATCCTAATATAGACGTAGTGTTTTGCAAAGGCTTCTACAGCAGAATTACCGACAAGATGCACGGAAGGGTGACGCGCCTCTTAATGACTCCGCTCATCAGGGCCATGCAAAAACTTGTGGGGCCGAATCCATTCCTTCTTTTTCTGGACAGCTTCAGATATCCGCTTGCCGGGGAATTTGCAATGATAACTGATATGGCAAGGACTAACAGGATACCGTGGGATTGGGGGCTCGAGGTTGGCGTGCTGTCAGAGGTCTTCCGGAATTATTCACCGCACCGTGTCTGCCAGGTTGATATAGCGGATAACTATGAGCATAAGCATCAAATACTTTCCGCTGATGATGCCCAAAAAGGATTGATGAGGATGTCTGTGGACATTTGCAAGTCCATGTTCAGATTCCTTGCTGCAGAGGGGATTGTCATGTCAGACAGTTTTTTTAAATCGCTTCAGGTGGCATACATCAGACTTGCAGAGGATACCATGGTAAAATACGAGGCGGATGCAGCGATAAATGGACTCATATTTGACAGGCATGCGGAGGCAGGCGCTGCAGAGGCATTTGCAAACGCTATAAGGATAGCTTCTGAGGCATATTCAGAAAACCCTATGGCCGCCCCGCTGATCCCAAACTGGAACAGGGTTACATCAGCCATACCTGGAATTCTTGATATGCTGAAGAAGGCTGTAGACGAGGACAACAGATAATTATCCGGTATATAAACGCCAGTGTCTATGCCCCTGCAGAGCTGAAATCTATTTGATCCTTTTCTTCGTTCTGGCTATGACCTTCTTTACAGACTTCTGTGCCTCTTTTTCCAGTTTGACGATCTGTGATTCAATCTTCCTGATCTTTGAAATTGCGGTTTTGACCTTATTATCCAGCATAGGATTTTTCACTTTTGAACTTAAGTCATATATTTTGCCGCCCAACTCAGAAATCTCTTTTTGAACTTTTGTCTTAAGGAGAAATATCCGGTACCGTCTCTTGCCTTCTTCCGTCATTACTTCGGCCTTCTCTTTTGCTGATGCGACACCCTCTTTCATTACTGCCACCCCGTCCTTTAACCCTTTTTGCACATCTTTCTTGATCTTCTGCCAGAAATCCATCTTTTCCCCCTTTCATTTTCCAGTCTCCGGTTAATACTGCATCTGTTCCATCCAGGTCAGTTACATTTTTTCTTGATCAACTGGATATTTATTACTATACTTTAATTGTTTCGTGATTTCCAGACTATTCACATTATGGATTCAAATTTAAAAGGCATATTAATACCGTCAGCGACAACTATCCTGTCAATCGCTGTTCTGCTTGTCCTCAGGAATATAGCATTCGGAATCCTCAACAAATGGGCACGAATGACAGAAACAGACATTGACGACATCATCATCAGGTCTTTTAAGACCCCCTCCATCTACTGGATCATAGCAATAGGGCTGTATATCGGAGTCGCCATATCAGGGCTTCCTGAGAAATATATCTTTTATCTGAGCAAGACCATCCATGTCATTGTGATCCTTTCAGTTACGGTTGCTACAGCCAATCTGTCGGGTAAAATATTTACCACTTACATACAGAAGTCGAAACTGCCGATCCCCACAACAGGTCTTGCCAACGTTATATTAAAGGGGGTCATCCTGATTCTGGGTCTCCTGATTGCTTTAAGCGTCATCGGAATTTCTATCACCCCCTTTCTTACAGCCCTCGGAGTAGGCGGCCTTGCCGTTGCCCTTGCCCTTCAGGATACGCTGTCCAACCTCTTTGCAGGGGTACATATCCTTGTGGAAAAATCGGTCAGTGTCGGAGACTTCATCAAACTTGAGACCGGACAGGAAGGGTGCGTTGATGATATCACATGGAGGACTACCCGAATCAGGATGCCCAACAATAACATGGTTATCATACCTAACAGTAAACTCTCTCAAAGTATTGTGACAAATTACAATCTTCCTGAAAAGAGTATGTCACTCGCAATCCCCATCGGGGTCAGCTATTCTTCGGAACCTGAAAAGGTCGAGCAGATTCTGATCGAAGAGGCAACAAAGGCCGTTGGTCATATCCCCGGGCTGCTCGGAAATCCTGGGCCTGCTGTACGGTTTATCCCTGGTTTTGGAGAGAGCTCCCTTAATTTCACCCTCGTATGTCAGGTGAAGGAGTTTACGGACCAGTTTCCTGTTCAGCACGAACTGAGAAAGATTATACTTAAGAGGTTCAGGGAAGAAGGGATAGAGATACCTTTTCCGCACAGGACAGTCTATCTCCGGGAGGAAGATGAGTGGAAAAAACAGGAATCTTCGGGTTCCGGTAATTCGTAAATAACAAGAACGTCCTCATTCTTGCCCACCCTCATTTTTGGGGGTGGGCAAGGCAATTCGCCCCCCTGACGCCTGAGATTTTGGAGAAATGAAAGTTTCCTGTTGACAGCAAAATCTCATCCTGCTACCGTAACCTCATAAAAGCAAGTTCCTGGTGTGCAACGAGGTAAAAATAAATAATGGAATGGTGGATCTGGATTCTGCTCGGTCTTGCACTATTATTGGGGGAGCTGCTTACACCAGGCGGTTTCTATATTATTTTTTTCGGCATCGGTGCCATAGTGGTGGGTACACTTGCCGGTTTTGGTGTAGCGGGTCCTGCCTGGTTTCAGGTTATTCTATTCTGTGTAGCCTCGGTTGTCACCCTCGGGTTGTTTCGCGGACGGCTTCTCCAACTGACTTACGTAGAAAGCCGGGACGACATCGACAGCCTGGTTGGCGAAACAGCGGTCATGATGGAGGAAGTCCCGGTTAACAACGTTGGCAAAGCCGAGATGCGCGGGACATCCTGGAGTGCGCGTAACATTGGAGAGCGAACCTTGTCGCTCGGAGAGCGCTGTAAAGTGGAACGCGTTGAAGGCCTCACAATCTTCGTCCGCGCCGAACAAAAGTGAAACGGAGGAAACCATGGGCGTATTAAGTGTCGTCATCATATTGGCAGTTGTAATTATGGTTATCGTCGCCAAGACGGCCGTAGTAGTTCCGCAACAGAGTGCATACGTAGTTGAACGACTGGGAAAATACAGCGGCACGCTCAGCGCCGGGTTTCATATTCTCATCCCCTTCCTCGACGTGGTTCGCTACAGACATTCTTTGAAAGAGCAGGCCATAGATATACCGCCCCAGGTTTGTATAACAAGGGATAATGTGCAGGTTTCCGTTGATGGTGTGCTTTACCTGAAGACTCTTAACCCCGAGCGTGCTTCCTATGGTATCGGCGACTATATCTTCGGTATCACCCAGCTCGCCCAAACGACACTGCGCAGCGAGCTCGGTAAGATTGAGTTGGACCGCACCTTTGAAGAACGGACCAACATCAACACCCAGGTTGTCAGTGAACTGGACAAAGCCTCCGAGCCGTGGGGCATCAAAGTCATGCGCTATGAGATAAAGAATATTACGCCGCCTCAGGATATCCTTGCGGCAATGGAGAAACAGATGCGCGCAGAGCGGGAAAAACGGGCGCTCATTTTGACCTCCGAGGGACAAAGAGATGCCGCCATCAACAGTGCTGAGGGCGAGAAACAACAGGCGATCAAGGCCTCCGAGGGGAAGAAACAGCAGCAAATCAACGAAGCCGAAGGTCAGGCGGCAGCCATTCTCGCCATCGCTGATGCCACAGCTAACGGGATACGCAAGGTCGCCGAAGCGATTCAGCATCCAGGTGGGTTTGAGGCGGTGCAACTACGTGTCGCCGATAATTATCTGACTCAGTTCGGTAAACTTGCACAGGAAGGAAATACCATGATCTTGCCGGCTACCCTGAGTGATGTGGGCTCAATGGTCTCACTCGCAATGAACGTTATTCGACGCCAGGGCACGGGCAGCGCTGACGGGACAGGCAAATCGTAAGGTCCGGGATCGCTCCTCTATGTGGATGAACCCACTTATTACTTTTTGCAGCTTACTGTGAAGAAGCAGTCAAATCCTCGGAAGAAATCAGACCCATAGAACTGGACATCCTGTCTTTACAATCAGAGATCGGGGCCCGTGAGCTTGAACTGTCACCGGCCATTTATCGGCGGGACGATCGTATCCACTGTCTTCACGCTGTTCGTGGTTCCATGCGTTTATATCCTGCTGAGCCGTTTTGAAATGAATAAAAGGGCATGAACTGGCGAAGTGCCGGTAAATTGGATATAGTTGTATATATATGTATAAACTATTGCTCATTACATTGGGGCTTTTATGCGTTGGTCTGGCTGTTCTCGGCATATTCCTTCCGGTGTTGCCTACAACCCCTTTCCTGCTGCTGGCCCTTGCCTGTTTTGCAAAATCTTCAATAAAACTTCATCACTGGCTTTTGACAAATAAGACATTCGGCCCGCTTATCAAACAGTGGCATGAGACAAGGAGTATGCCCAGGAAGGCAAAGGTCTATGCGATCTTCTCTATTTTTATAGTAGGAGGTACATCGCTTATTTCTGTGGATACGTTTATCCTGAAACTGCTCTTAATTGCGGCACTCGTATTACCTGTTGTTATTATACTGAAAATCAAGACCACGGAGTCCTTGTAAGCCTTCTATCGAAGTTAAACTCTGAAATCAGTGCGTTGAGATTATCCGCTCCACATCAGCCCGTTCAAGCATCTCTTCCTTCATCAGAGCCTCTGCAAGGAGTTGAGTGACACCCATCGCCATACCGCGCAGGATGATACTGACCTTGTATATGCGAGCTCGTCCTTGTTTGACAGCGAAAATTAATCATGTTATCTTATCACTGCAAAAAACCGCCGGCTCGAGCTGTAACATCGCCATCCTCCTCTTCACACATCCGGCGAGAGAGCGGTTTACGATTGTTTTTTAGAGACGTCTCCTTCCCTGGTATGGCCCTATCACATGCCGTCTTATTGGATACCAGGAGGATACGCCTTTTTTGTTTTTCACAGCAATCAGGACTCTACCATGATAGCCGGCATTTCAATTGAAAACGCACTCTTAATAGCTTCAGTACTGATATTTATTTCTCTCGTTGCAGGGAAAACCTCATACAAATTAGGTTTACCTATATTAATCTTCTTCCTGGCAATAGGGATGCTGGCAGGTTCAGAAGGTATAGGCGGCATATACTTTGACAATCCTAAAGTGGCACAGGCTATCGGAGTCATCGCATTGAATGTTATCCTTTTCTCAGGAGGGTTTGACACGGACTGGAAGGCGATCAAACCCATTCTCTGGCAGGGATTAAGTCTGTCGACTATAGGTGTACTCCTGACAGGTATTTCTGTCGGACTCCTTGTCTGGGCAATATCAGACTTTACTATTTATGAGGGCTTATTACTGGGTTCGATTGTTTCTTCAACAGATTCAGCGGCAGTATTAGAGAGATCTGCACTATATCTTGAAGAAGCAAAAATGATGCAAAAGTTAGGCAGATGATGCAAAAATGATGCAATAAATAGTCCAAGACCGTTTCAAAGAGTTGCGGGATGGAGAGGTTACTATAGTATGCAGGCTATGGGGTAAAGAAAACGAACTTACCTGTTTTTGCCTTGAGAGCATGATATAGGAAGTAAGGAAAATGAAAGCTGTAATGAGCACAGAGTACAAAACGTCTTTTAAAGGGGTTAAAGAGCGCATATATATATATAAAGCCCAGTATGATGCTCTTAAGGCTGTAAATAAGGAACTTATAAATCTCTACCGGGGGGAGGCCCCAACGCTGACACCTCCGCCCTTGAGCGGCAGATTGATGAAATGGTCTATAAACTCTACGGCCTGACGCCGGAGGAGATTGCGATTGTGGAGGGACGGGATAACTATGCAAATTAAATATTCAAAGCACATTGAGGCAAGGATTTTAATGAGAAAAATTGAACATAATCTGCCTCAGAAAAAATTACGAACAGGCAGAGGAACGATTCATGGATAAAGAGACAGGGCATACAGTTGCAGTGATGAAGGGAGTATTATATGGAGAAGAAAGGGATATAATGGTAGCATACAGGCTTGACGATGCAGATGTTAAGCTGTTAACTATATACAACCTCTAAAGGAAGGGCAGAAGGAAAACAGGATTTAGTCAGGAAGATGGAGGAAAATCTAATGAATGATTTTAATGTTTTTTACGACGAAGAAGAGGACATTCTCTACCTTGCAAAAGAGGGAGAAGAAGCTGAGGTTGTGGAAGTATCTCCTGGAGTAAACATGGAACTTGACGGTCACGGCAAGCTTATAGGCGTTGAATTGTTTAAAGCATCACGCATGTTTAAGGGTGTTCTTAAATCAATGGAGAAGAAGCTTCATCTTGTATAGTTGCCTCTGCCTAAACAACAAATCATGTTGCGAAAGGCATTGCAGTTGACTATGCTGACGGCAAAAAAGCAAATTCCATAAACTACGCTTTCAAAACCTCATACTTAACAGGTAGAAGCCTGTCCAGGGTTACATGCCTGGAAGCATCAAGAATCTCTATTCCTACAATTCTATCATCCGCACCTATATCGAGTACAATATCTTCAGAGACTCGCCTGTTAATAACGTCCTGTTTTTTTTCATCCAGCCTGATATAAAGAAGATCAGTTTTATCATCATAACTAACTTTCATTTAACCCTCCCACTTTCCGTAAAATACATATACTGTAACAGTTATTATTGTATTTCCTTCAATAGTATAAAATACTTCAACCCTTTTCTGTTCATAATATGTGTCAAGACGATTTTTTTGAAAGCCATATACCTTAGCCTTTCCTATTCGTCCATATTTAGCAGGAATAGTTATTCCTGTATTAATTACTTCGATGATTTCATTTTCATTGGTTCCACGTTCTTCAGCGCGATGTAACGTGTGAGGGTCTATTTGTATTTCCATGACATTGTATTTTATTTTCGACCTGGAGATTAAATAAAAACTCCTTACAATATATAACACACATGATATAATTCTTCAAATACGACTTGGTGACATAGTTGTGCTTGCGTGCCAGACATGCAATGCATCGAGAGGCGATAAGGGCGTCTTTGAATGGCTCGGGTTGAAGGAAAAAGATAAGTTGCATCGCCTTGTGGCCGGCAAATACCTGAAACAATTATTTATTCTCCATGAGATGGCAGGGACTCTTAATGTGGACAAATCACAGCTTCCTGATTTGTGCAATAGATGTAAACTGACTGAAGTATGCAAGTGATAGAGTTAAGATAACAGTTGACCATTTACCTAAAGTGTTATATTATGTAAGCCATAGGTAGGCTGAGGAAATGACAAATGGCATGCAAAATGTAACAAGAAGCCCTTTGGGAAGAAAGGAAGCTCATTTTATTGCCAAAATAGGGATTCTCCCTGCTTTCAGCATTGCGGACGCTCGCCGCGTCCTTGGCCACAAGAAAAGTGATCCTACCAGACAATTTCTGGAACGCCTTCAAACTAAAGGGTGGATAAAGCGCATCAAACGAGGAAGATTCGCCGTCATTCCGCTTTCGTCAGGAGAAGACAGAACCCCTCAACTGCATGAATTCATTATTGCCATGGAGCTTGTATCGCCGGCTGCGATTGCATACTGGTCTGCTCTGAATTATCACGGCATGACAGAGCAGCTTCCCCGAACTGTGTTTGTGGCAACCAACCATCCTGTACGGCGGCCTCCGGGCGAGGTATTAGGTGTTATCTACAAAATTATTTCGCTGCGGCCCGAGAGGTTTTTTGGTACTCAAAAAGATTGGATAGGCGAGATGCCATTTTTTGTAACAGACAGAGAGAAGACGATCATTGACGGACTTGATCTTCCACAGTATGTCGGGGGAGTAGGGGAAATAGCCAAAGCACTGTTGACTTCCTGGAAACAGCTCGATGAATCCAGACTTAGGAAATATGCAGCCAGGATTGGAAACAGCGCAGTTGCCAAGCGTCTCGGGTTTTTAATGGAAACACTGGGGTTGGGCGATGTTGAAATGCTCCGGAAACTCGTTACGCTTTCGCCAGGATTTTCGCTACTCGATCCTGCACTGCCGCGGCGCGGAAAATACAACCGCCGGTGGGGGCTTCTGATTAATGCGGTGATTAAGGCATGATTACAACTGCAGAACTACATAGGGTAGCTGAAAAAGAGGGACTCAGATTCGACCAGACTGAAAAGGATTACATTATCCTTTGGGTTCTATGGGGACTGACACATTCAGGGCTGGTTAGGCATGGATGGGTATTCAAGGGGGGGACATGTCTTAGACACTGCTATTACAGGGGGTACAGGTTTTCCGAGGACATTGATTTTAGCTGCAGTCCTGGTGGCGATAATCTTGATGCATCCCTGCAATTACTTAAAAAGGCGGATGACAAGGTACAGAGTGATTCAGGGATCAGGATGACCGTGAAAGAGCCAATATCTGTTCCCGGTGATTTTCAAATGGAGATTCCCATTGAGTACAGCAGGGGTAGCTTGCGCAGGCAAGGGTTGCCACAGGTCAGGATACACCTGACATTCGATGAGCCAATCCTTGAAACACCAATTGTCTGCACAATCAAAGCCAAGTCCAGGTATTCCGACCTTACCGCGTTCAAAATACAATCATACACAAAAACAGAAATCGTTTCGGAGAAGCTGCGTTCCCTTCTCCAGCAGCAGAATAAATGGCCTCGGCCCAGGGATTTATATGACCTCTGGTATATGTTGTGTTACTCTGGCGAACACTTCTCATGGGCTGAGTTATTTCCGATGTTTCAGGAAAAATGCCGGACCAGGGATATCACACCTGATCTTTCCGGGGTGACATCTGACAGTCTCAGGGAATTGAACATAAATGTTTGGCGAGACCGCCTGGGGCCGATGCTTAAGGAGTTACCGGATTTTGAACTTATATGGAAGGAATGGACAGAAACATTTCGTAGAATTACAGGAGAAAATATATGAGCATCCCATATGTCATGGATAACCATGCTCATAAGCTCTCGGAGTTAATATATGCAGGAGTATGCAAAACTGATCTCGAGATCAACTTATGGCACGCTTCAGCAAGGTTTTATTGAAGTATGCAGGTGATGGAGGAAAGAGAACGAACTAACCTGTTTTTGCCTTGAAAGCATATTTAATCTCCTCAACAATGCAGGTAATGGCGCCCTCATGGAGCCTGACATCTACCTTATCCCCACGCTGCACCTCAGAAGACAGCTTTACTATAGTCCGGTCAGGCAGCTTGTATGTAATGCTGTAACCCCTCGACAGGATGGCAAGGGGGCTGAGGTTGTCGAGCATTGCAATCAGGCTGTGGAATTCCTTCTTTTTTAATTCAACAAGATGAAAGAAATTTCTGCACAGGGAATTTATCATGGCATCCATTCTCTGTTTGTTCAGAACTATTTTATTCCGGGGATTGAAGGAGTTTACATCCTTGATCAGTTTCTCGATGTGATGTTGTCTGTCTTTAATGATCCGCTGAATCCCGTTGATCAGCCTCGTATCTATTTCATCCAGCCTCTGAAAACGCCTTCCGATCTCACGTGCCGGGCTGAATATCCTTCGGCTCAGTGAGTATATTTGCTCCCTCTTCTTTTCAAAGAAGGTGTTCTTTGCATACAACAGCCTCTGATGGAGTGTCCCGATATACCGCTGGATATCTTCCTTGTTTTTAACGACCATTTCTGCTGCTGCAGATGGCGTAGGCGCCCGCAGGTCTGCAACAAAGTCAGAGATAGTGTAGTCTATCTCATGTCCTACAGCGGAAATGACAGGTATGCCTGAGTTGTATATTGCCCGTGCCACTGCCTCTTCATTAAAGGGCCAGAGGTCTTCTATTCCTCCTCCTCCTCTTGTGACTATAATAACCTCAATCCCTTCCAGGCTATTCAGCGCAGCAATTGCATCAACGATCTCAGGCGCTGCCCTCTCCCCCTGTACCGCTGCAGGGGCGATCACTATTTCCACATTGGCGAAACGCCTGTCTATCACTTTAAGGATATCCCTTATTGCAGCGCCTGTGGGTGATGTAACTATGCCTATCTTTCTGGGGAAGGCCGGTATCGGCCTCTTCCTTGTTTCATTAAACAAACCTTCTTTGGAAAGCCTCTCCTTTAATTGTTCAAAGGCCATGAGGAGCGCCCCAACGCCCTTTGGCTCTATGTATTCTATAACGATCTGATATTCTCCCCTGAACTCATACACAGTTATCCTGCCGCGGCAGAGGACATGAAGGCCGTCCTTCGGCACAAATTTGAGCATACGGCCTGAGGAGCGGAACAACACCGCCTTTATCTGGGATGTGTTGTCTTTCAGGGTAAAATAGATGTGTCCTGAGGAGGGTACACGGAAATTGTAGATTTCACCTTCTACCCAGACGTCGGTAAAATTTCCTTCAAGAGTGGATTTGATAACAGAGGTAAGTTCAGAGACTGTGAGGATCTGCCGGAACGGCATCTCTGTCTGCTCATCCATCGCTTAAATGCAGCCTTTCTATTGACGTTGCCTTTCCGTCCGTCTCATTGATGTCAATGACAGCGCCTGAGAGGACAGGACGGCCTTTGGCCACTTCAAAGCGTTTTGGCATCAGGGTCAGGTATTTCTCAATCACCATATCCTTCTCTATGCCTATCACGGAGTTTAAGGGGCCGGTCATCCCAACATCAGTAATATAGGCTGTCCCCTTTGGCAGGATCTGTTCATCAGCTGTCTGGACATGCGTATGAGTGCCGATGATTGCGGAAACCTTTCCATCCGCATACCAGCCGAAGGCAATCTTTTCAGACGTTGCCTCAGCATGAAAGTCAACAATGATGATGTCTGATTCAGCCTTGAGCCTCTTGTATTCACGGTCAAAACAACGAAATGGGCAGTCGAAATTTCCCATAAAGACCCGGCCGGTGAGATTAAGGACCACCACCTTATCACGCGTATTCGTATAGGCTGTGAAACTTCCGTGTCCTGGGACGCCATCAGGGTAGTTTGCAGGCCTCAGGAGCCTTCCCTCCTTTTCAAGATAGGGGACGATCTCCTTCTTGTCCCATATGTGATTGCCTGAGGTAATTACATTGATCCCGGCATCTAACAGTTCATCCGCAATCTTGGGCGTTATGCCAAAACCGCCTGCTGCATTTTCACCATTTGCAATGACAAGGTTGATGCGGTATTCATCAACAACCGCCTCAAGTCTTTTTGAAATGGTCTTCCGTCCGGCCTCGCCTATGATGTCACCTATAAAAAGTATGCGCATAATTCAATCCCATGAAGTTAATCGCACGAACGCAAGAAATGACTTTAGACAAGGCATTTATTACGTTCGTGCTATTTTGCCAGCTCCACATACCGGCTTTCCCTTATTACAGTAACCTTAATCTGTCCGGGATATGTCAATTCATCATGTATCTTCTTTGCCATATCACGTGCGATCTGTGCGGCCTCTGCATCGGATATGTTTTCATGTTTTACTATGACTCGTATCTCCCTTCCGGCAGATATGGCATAGGCCTTGTCTATCCCTTTAAAGGATGTTGCAACCTTCTCCAGGTTCTCAAGCCTCTTGATATATGCCTCAAAGGTCTCTCTCCTCGCCCCTGGTCTGGCTCCGGACAGTGCATCTGAAGCAGCAACGAGTACACTCTCAACACAGTTGGGTTCAACATCCCCGTGGTGTGAGACTATTGCATTCTGGACCTTTGCATTCTCGCCATATTTTTTTGCGATATCCAGTCCGAGGGCTGTATGCGCCCCTTCATGCTCATGGGTCACGGCCTTGCCTATATCATGAAGAAGCGCCATCCTCTTGCATAATGTAACGTCAAGTTTGAGTTCGGATGCCATCATGCCGCAGATAAAGGCCACCTCTCTTGCATGCCAGAGGTTGTTCTGGCCATAGCTTGTCCTGTATTTGAGACGGCCCAATAGTTTAACAATCTCCGGATGGACGTTCTGGATACCGAGTTCAAACAATACCTTCTCTGCATCCTCCTTCATTCCCTTTTCTACATCCTTCCTCACCTTGTCAACAAGGTCCTCGATGCGTCCCGGATGGATCCTGCCGTCGGCAATAAGTTTCTCAAGGGTTTGCCTTGCAACCTCACGGCGTACAGGATCAAATCCGGATATAATTACAGCCTCTGGTGTATCATCTACAATAAAGTCTACGCCGGTGGCGCTCTCGAGGGCGCGTATATTCCGTCCTTCCCTTCCGATGATCCTTCCCTTCATCTCATCATTAGGCAGGTTTACAACTGATACAGCCACCTCTGTCACATGTTCATTGGCATACCTCTGGATAGCGGTTGTTATAATTTCCTTGGCCTTTTTCTCTGCCTCGTTTTTTGCCTCATCCTCGATATGCTTCATTATTTTGGCTGCTTCGAACTTAGCCTCATCCTCCATCACCTGCATCAGGTGTTTCTTTGCCTCTTCTGCAGACATGCCTGATATGCGTTCCAGTTGTTCTCTTGCTGAGCGTAATGCCTGCTCATACTGCTCCATCTTTTCTGTGGCAAGCTTTTCCCTGGTTGATAGTTCCCGGTCTTTTCTGTGAAGGTCATTATCCTTCCTGTCCAGCTGATCCCCCTTCTTGTCCAGGTGGGTCTCCTTCTGGCCGAGTTTCTTCTCAAGGCTCAAAAGCTCAGTCTGTTTGTCCTTGGTTTCACGTTCGATATCCATCCTCGCCTGATAGAGTTTATCCTTGGCCTCAATCTCAATTTCTTTTCTCTTTGTTTCAGCCTCTCTCTCAGCATCCCTGATTATCCTCTCAGCCTGCTCGCGCCCCTCCTTAACCTTGTCCTCCATCATCCTGTTTCTTATAATAAATCCGGCGATTACCCCGATTATCAGCCCGGCAATTCCTAAAATTGTCACCTCTATAATTTCCATAAATTCCATTTTTAATTTCCCCTTCCGTCCTTAATCCCTGCCTGTTTTGACGAATTTAATTCTGCAGCCCTCTTCCTGACATTTGCCTCGTAACCGTTTGAAGTCGGGTGATAATAAACGGCCGGCTTCAGCAAATATTTCTGCTCCACAAAACCTCCGTAATCATGTGGATATTTGTAACCCTTTCCCCTCTCAAGCCTTGAAGAACCTTTGTAGCTGCTGTCTTTCAGGTAATCCGGAACAGCCTGAACCACCCCATTTTCGATTTCTCTCAATGCCGCATCAATTCCAACGTAGGAGGCATTGCTCTTTGGTGCAGTAGCCACATAGACTGCTGCCTCTGCAAGGGGTATCCTCCCCTCAGGCATCCCAATGGCCTCGAGCGCATGAAGCGCTGAAACTGCAACAGTCAGCGCCCGTGGGTCCGCCATGCCGACATCCTCAGATGCGCAGATTACGATTCGCCTTGCTATAAAGAGAGGATCTTCCCCTGAGTAGATCATTTTTGCAAGCCAGTAGAGGGAGGCATCAGGATCAGACCCCCGCATACTCTTTATAAAGGCCGATATCGTGTCATAGTGGCTGTCTCCGTCATCATACTGAACATACTTCTTCTGAACAGATTCTGCTGCAACATTCAGATCATATAATATCTCTCCTTTTTCATCCGGTTTTGTAGTTAAGACGCCTGTTTCAAGGGCGTTTAAGAGCCTTCTTGCATCTCCTTCTGAAGAGCGTATGAGATGCTCCCTGGCATCCCTTGTCACGCAGACATGATAATTATCCAATCTTTCTTCACTGCAGGCTATCGCCCTGTCGAGGATAATATTCAATTCTTCTTCAGACAGTGGCTTGAACTCTATGATCAGTGTCCGTGAGGACAATGGAGGTATGATAGAAAAAAAGGGGTTTTGTGTCGAGACGCCGATTAATATTATGATTCCCTGTTCAACATGCGGGAGCAGGGCATCCTGCTGTGCCTTATTGAACCGGTGAATCTCGTCAATAAACAGTATGGTCTTATCGTTTCCGGAGTCCCTCCATTCCCTGGCCCGTTCTATGGAATTACGTATATCGGCTATCCCTGCAGTGACTGCATTGATCTCGATAAATTGTGCCTTTGTAAGGTTTGCTATCAGATGGGCAATAGCAGTCTTGCCGCTTCCCGGAGGGCCAAAGATTATCAGAGACCTTACTCTGTCTGCGGTGATAATGCGTCTGAGCAATTTGCCGGGAGCCATTACGTGCCCCTGTCCGACAAAGTCCTCAAGCCTCTTAGGCCTCATCCGCCATGCAAGGGGCGCATTTTTATCATCTGTGAAATTGAATAAGTCCATTCTTCTCATCTTCATGCAAAAACACCTTCAACTATTACGCAGAAGAGAAGCGGGCTTTAAGACAGGTATTTTGAGGATGGTCTTATCAATACATAACGGGAATTACATCATCCCTCTGTTGTCATGTCTATATATTAATTGATTTTCCATCTTTGATATCAGATATATTATATCTCTACCCACCATATTAAACCCAGATCTCTCATTGCCCCACTATTGCCGTGTACAAAGGAAATTTTTACCTGGTCAGACCAAGTGGGCACCCTGACTGATACTTAAGGCGTCCCTTACTTAAAAGGGCATGCACACCGCATCTTTGAACAGGGTCCCCTTTTAAAAGCTGTTCGGTCAAAATTTCCTTAGTATCACGCACAGAGCAGGGCAATACTATAATAGCAAAATCACGACTTAAATTCAACTGAAAGGAGTTCCAGAAGTCTGTCAGCCTTTTCTTCAATTGCCGAGTCCCGTTCCTCCATCTCCTTTTTTAAGACAAACAACTCATGGGCAATATTTATTGCAGACAATACAGCCGTCTTTGCCGGGGTGGACAGTTTATGCCTGCCATGCATCTCGCGCATTTTAGAGTCAACATATTCAGCCAATTGCAAAACGTATCCCGCATCATTATTGCCCTTGATGACATATCTCTGGCCGAAGATCTCTACTTCAATCCCCTTGCCGGTCTCTTTTCCATTATTCAATGAGTTGGCTGCCACCTCCCACTCCTTTTAATGAGTCCAATAATTTCTCGATCCTTGTACGGACCTCGCCCCTTTCATCTTTCATCCTGTTGAACTCCTCTTCCGTCTTCTTATATGAATCAACCTTCTGCTGGAGGTCTTTATTAATGGAATCCTTCTCCTGAAGCCTCTTCTCGAGTTCGATTTTCTCGGTCTGGAGTCTTTTGATATACTCCATAACCTGGGTTACACGGTCTTCCAACACTTTAATCTTGTCTATACTCATAGGTTCTGTTCCTTTCTTTCATTAATATTGTTTGAGCTTTGAAGCCTTTTTTATCAATTCGTGCATGTCTTCACTGTCGTAAGGGTACGTACTATATCCCGCATATACTGCAAGTTCAGGTCTTTTTTCCTTTAGCACACTGAGGGCTGAGGCAATCCTGGTTGTTGCGTCCCTGACAGTCTGACCTGTATCAGGCAGAAGTATGGCAAACTTTGCATCCTTTAGTCTGACAAGGACGTCAATGTATCTGAAGGTCTCCTTCACTAACCTTGAAACGTCATTTATTATGATGTCATCTGCAGGTTTGACGTCAAGAAATATCAGTGACACAGAACGGTTATACCGTTTTGCCCGGTTAATCTCTTCAGGAAAACGCATCTGAAGGTAACGCTCATTTCTGAGGCCGGTCAGGTCGTCAATGGTTATCAGCGACTGTTTCTCACTGTAACGTTTTGCGTTTATTATACCCCGTGCAATATACTGGATGAAACGCTCTGCTATCTCTCTGTCATCATCACTGAATATGAGACTGCTGAATATTTCAGAGGCTGTTTTGTTATAAAAAGACAGTGTCCCGATCACCTTCCTTTCAAAAATTACGGGAAGCACCATTGCCGTCTTATAGTGAAAGTCGCCGGATAAGGAGTGTTTTGTCCGGGCCTCAGCATATTCAGACAGGTCATGAATCATGGCCGGAATCTTTGTCTGCATGACAGTATTTGTGAGTTCGTTGTCTATGTCGAGCAGTATCTGATCGGTCTTGTCCAGCTGAAGGCCGCAGGTTGATTTAATAACTGGTTTTTCATTCTCGATCAAACGGACAATAGCTATCTCAGAATCAAGGAGCATAGCTGATGACGAGGATGACAATGCGGTGATCTTTTCAATGTCAACTGTCGAGAGTATTTCAATTCCCTCTTCATTTACCGTGTATAGTTTCAGAATCTTCCGTGACATGCGGTGTCTTTCCACGTCATTGCTTAAAGAGACTGCCAGTTCCTGTCCTATATCATCCAGAGATGTGACTGCCCCTCTTGTCAGATTGTGGAGACAGGTAAATTCCATGGCAATTATACCCACACCTTCACCTCTTGCCACAAGCGGAAGGTACATAATAGAAAGGGCATCTTCCCTTTTTGCAAATTGAGCTGTACTGTTGTCCTCGGAGAGTGTTATCAGATTCTTTCTTTCCATTACCTCTCCCAGGATTCCAGCCCCGCTTCTAATCCTTATATCACCTGTCAGGAATGGGAGTTTTAGGGTTGTAGCCTGCAGCACGAGGTCGCCGGTAGCAGGGTCTTTCATATATATATGTGAGTCTTCAGCACCTGTGAGTCTGCGCAAAGTCCTGTTTACGTCATTCAGTTTTTGTCCCATAGGTTTTTCAGATCTGATTATCTTGGATGGTTCAGTCAAAATCCTGTTTTCTATATCCTGCACCCGTGCCTTTTCAGAATCAAGGGCATTCTCTATGGATTTTCCAAACAGGGCTGTATGAGACTGGATGAATGAGATATCGTCGCTGGCAAAATTTACACTATCAGCAGGATAATAAAGCCAGATCATGGCAGTTATGCCATCGTCTTTAAGAACCGGTATCACCCTCCCTGATTCCCACTGGTATAATTCCCTCTTTTCCACGACTGTTCTTATGATGTTGTCAGTTTCATAATCTTCCCCTATAGGAGAGACGAGCCTTCCCTTTTTTATGAAAAGGTCAGGACCAGTGCAAATGTCCTTGATAATCCTGTAACCACTGTCTTTGCTTAATATGGTAAGGCGGGATGAGACAGCATGCGTTCCAAGAAGTGCGGCTCTCAATAATAGCGCGCTGACCTCATTTAATGCATGTGCATGGGGGATTGCCGAGAGGCTGTTATGCACCACTTCAAGGGTCTTGTTCAGCCGGTCTGATATGAGGTGTCTTCTCTCTACCATGTCTGTCTTTGACTTGAGATCCCATACAAGTCCGGCAGAAGAGCCGTTCATAATTTCCGCAGGGTGGAGGTAGACCGAATAAATATCCTTATGGTATTTCTCAGGCTCCGTGTCTATTATCAGGTTTAGATTATGTATGGAGGAAAGAGATTGAAGCCTGTGAGAGAGGCCAAGATCAAGGTCGCTGGTAAATCTGTAACCGTATTCTGCAAGCCTGAAACCAATGGCCGATTTGTCAGGATCAACAAGCATCATCAATGAGACGTCAGGGTCTTTTCTCAAAAGTGAAAGGATCTTTAATCCCTCCTTTCCTGCGCCTATCACGGCAACCTTTGTCTTGCCGTCATGCTGCATTATTTATTGCCTTTATTAAGCCTTCTGCCTCTAATCTTTTCAGAAATTCGAAGGTCTCATCAACAACCGTATTGACTTCTTCTTTTACTGTTTCTACAGACACATTTTGTGCAGTAATCTCTTCCCTGTCCCTATGGGTTTCGCGGTACTCTATCCAGTCCAGAATGAGTGAATGGATGTCCTTCTCTATCCGTACACTTACATTCTCCTCAACAGAGGTTCCTATATAGAAATCAGCTCCTTCCCAGTCAAGCAGATGGAATAGGGCAGATTCCCCGCTAATGGAACCGGTCTTTGCATCAACGATCCTGCCGTCTTTAAGATAGATCTCCCCCTTTTCATTCCCCTTTTTGAGAAACAGGGTGCATGTTTTCTTATTTACAGAGAGTACCTGCAGGACGTCGGTCAGGTTAATGTCGAGGAGTGAGCCGGTATGTTCTTCTTCAGGGCGGTTCTCATCAGAGTGGTTTGTCAAGTCTGGCTCCCTTTTTTCGTCAGACTATACACCTTTTACTACAGGGTGTCAATCTTTGTGTCATTTTTATACAGGCGGTGATATTCCATATAACTTTTAAATACTTTCTTGACGTATTCCCTGGTCTCTTTATACGGAATGCCTTCTATGAACTCATCGAGTTCAACGCCGTCATGTTCATTTATCCACTTCTTAACTGCTTCCGGACCTGCATTATAACTTGCTATTGCGAGGAATATGTTTCCATCAAACTGTTTCAGCCTGTCTGCAAAGAATTTGGTTCCCAACTGAATATTTGTCTCAGGTTCAAATAATGATTCTCTCCCTGCATACGAATCCAGGGCAAGGCGTTTTGCAGTTCCAGGCATAAGCTGCATAAGGCCTAATGCTCCGGCAGGAGATACAGCCTCTTTGTTAAACCAGCTCTCTTCCCTTATTATGGCATGCACAAGGTATGGATCGAGATTATTCTGCGCTGCATATTTTGTAATTAGGTCGGTGTATCCGGCAGGGTATACCAGCGGCATCAGGCGTTCGTCCTGAACGTAGCCATTATCAGAGTGGATAGATGGTATATAAGGTCGTATCGTGTACATGGCCCTGTTATATTCTCCAAGAGAAGAGAAGATAGAAGCGAGCATAATGGATGTCTCTTTATTGGCATTAATCCGGTTGCGAAGCCTCAGAGTTTCGGCAATCGCCTCATCCCTTAAGCCAAGGTAGAGAAAGAGCCGGATGCGCGTCAGGCCTTGATCCTCACTCATGTCATTATTCCTGACACTTTGAATTGGTTTCAGAACCTCTAACTGTTCAGAGTTTGAAACGAGTTCAGGGTGACATGCATTATTTTCGTCATTCTTGTTATCCTGATAATAATATTTTGAAAACAGGCAATAAAAAGATTTATCATATTTACTGCACAATTTGCACAGGTCCTCATCCATAGCATCATAGTCCCCGGTTTTTCCCATTAGCTTAGCCCGCCAGTATATGGCCTGTGCCTTGTATGTATGTTCCGGGGAATTGATGATTTTATTAAATGTATTCAGTGCGCCGTCAAAATCGCCTGCCTTGTACAGGATCCATCCCTTTTTCCAGAGGCTGTCAGCCGCATAACTGCCTGAGGGATATTCCCTGAGCACCCTGTCAAGGTAAAAAAAGGCATTTTCTATATCATTCCTCTCAGCATAGATATTGCCAAGCCTGTATAATACCTCCGGATATCTGTCATCGCTTCTATACTTTTTCAGAAACCCGATACTGGAGGCAATAAACGCATCATCCTTTCCCTGCCGGAGGTAGTTTCTACCGAGCCAGTATAAGGCCTCAGACGCCTTTTCATCGTACGGATACTTCATTAGAAATAGCTCAAGGTTTTCCTCTGCCTCCTTCGACATCCGTAATTTTGAATAAGACATGCCAATCCTGAAAACAGCGTCCTTCTTTTTTGCCGTAGTGACTTCCTTTTTGAGTGACAATAATATCTTATATTCGGCTATCGCCTCTTCATAATAACCGGCATCATAATAGCTTGTTCCCCTCCTGAACGTATCCTCACTTGAAAGGGGAAGAGTGATCATGGTCTTTATAAGACGTGCCTCCCGGCTTAAAGGGTGATATATCCAGATTCTATTGAAGTACTCCCGGGCTTTTGACTCCCTCCCGTCCTTATGATAAATCGTTCCGATACTGTACAGCGCCTCAGGTACAGCAGAGTCCCTGGGATAAAGTTCCAGGAATTTATTAAAGCCGGCCACTGCCTCTTTTGTAAGGCCTGCAGCCATAAAATTTTTTGATGCCCCTGACAGGGCCTTTCTTTTGAATCCTGTTTCAGGGAATGAATCATAAACTCTTTTAAATAGTCTTGCCGCTTCTGAATAGTTGTCCTGCCTTTCATATGATTCCGCAGATCTGAATAGTGCATAATCAGCTATAAGAGGATAAAAAGATATGACCTGATCAAAGTATGTTTCAGCCCCGTCCAATCCGAGTTCTTCCATTATATGTCCGGTCATAAAAAGTGATGTGCCGGAAATCTCATGGTTGCTGATGTAAGGGAGGTTGTCTGCCAGAAATCTGAATTTTTCCATGGCATCGATGAGGTTTCCCTCTTTGTATTGATTTACGGCATCTTCGAAATAGGGTTCAGGAGAGAATGACCCATTTCCTGTCTCATTGGCATGCAAGTCAGGTGCTGTAAAGCCGATTATGAGCAGAAAAATAAGGACAAGCTTAAGGCGCATTTTAAAATTATAGCAGGAAATAACTCTTACTGTCAGCAAGGAAGATTTCTCTATTTCCTATTTAACTCTCCATGAGCGTAAATATAACATCAGGGAGTCTGTCTCTTCAGGCTTGAGGGAATTCCGGTACCCGGGCATGCCGTTTCCACCGTCTGCAATAACCTTCCTAATCACATCGTCTGTCTTCCCAAGGACTTTAGGGTCATTTATTTTAAGCGCGGGTCCACCCTGACCCTGCTCCCCGTGACACATAACACACATTTTTTTGTATACGATTTCACCAGCCTTCAAATCAGCGGCGTGAGAGGATGATACAGATGACAGCATCCATGTAAATAATACTGCATTAACGATTGAGGCAATAATAAATTTGGGTGTTTTCATATAATCTCCTGTTTGTTATTTCTTTTTGGACATCCTTTCCGTAAATAGTGTTATGAATATTCTTTGATGAGAATTTCCAGGGAATTTTTTAAAATAGCAGTTGGATATAATTATGTCAAACTTTGAATGACTATTGATGCTGTATTGGTGTAAAATGCCTGAAAGGATGCCTTTCCGGATGAACCGTCATGAGCCTCAGGCTCCCCAGGGTTAATGAAAACGTCATTCCCGCGTAAGCGGGAATCCAGAACGGTGGCCTGATCCTGGATTCCCACTCCCCGCTTAAATCATGCGGGGACAGGTTCAGTGGGAAGGACGGGTATACAGGGATTTTCGAGTGAAAAAGATTGATCTTCGGGATTTAAGTCTAAAAGAACTGGAAGATTTGGCGCTGGAACTCGGCCTCCAGAAGTACAGGGGGCGGCAACTCTTCCACTGGGTCTATGGCAAGGGTGTGGATTCATTTGACAAGATGTCAGACATTGCCAGAGAAACGCGTGATCTCTTATCAGAAAAGGCATACATAAGCAGACTGCACGAAATAAGGCAGCAGCGCTCTACTGACGGCACTGAAAAATTCCTGTTCGAACTTGAAGACAGCCACAGGATTGAAAGTGTTCTGATACCGGAAGAAGAGCGGTTAACGCTTTGCATCTCAACTCAGGTTGGATGCGGGATGGGTTGCACCTTCTGCCTTACAGGTAAAGGCGGGCTTGTCAGAAACCTGAAAAGCTCGGAGATAGTAAATCAGGTGCTAACTGTACAGAAAGGCCTGCCGGAGGAAAAAGGAATTACAAATATTGTGATCATGGGTATGGGTGAACCGCTGTCGAATTATAATAATGTGGCAAAGGCCATTGAAATCCTCAGGCACCCCCTTGGTCCTGCCATAGGCGGCCGCAGGATTACGCTTTCAACAGCAGGGCTTGTGCCAGGTATCAGAAGGCTGGCACAAGGCAATCTAAACATCAATCTTGCCGTGTCTCTGAATGCATCAATGGATGAGCAGCGAAACCTGATAATGCCTGTTAATAAGAAATATCCCCTTAAAGAACTGCTAAAGGCATGCAGGGAATTTCCCCTCCGGAAGGGGAGGATGCTCAGTTTAGAGTATGTACTCCTTGAAGGCGTTAATAACAGTGCGGAAGATGCCACAAGGGTAGCGAAACTCCTGAAAGGCATACGCTGCAAGATAAACCTGATACCATTTAATGAATTCCCCGGAGCCCCGTACAAGAGGCCATCAGAGGAATCAGTGCTCAGATTTCAGGAGATACTGACCAATAATAAATACTCCGTATTTATCAGAAAACCCCGCGGCAGGGACATCCTTGCAGCGTGCGGCCAACTGCGGGAGGAGTAAATCTGTCACCTTCATTAAAGTTACCCTGTCATACGGGCAATTGTGATTACATATACCTTATCAGCCCCGTTCCTTTTCAGCACCCTTGTGCACTCGTTCAATGTTGACCCTGACGTGTACACGTCATCAACAAGGATGATTTTTCTGCCTTCAATCAATGTCCTGTCTTCGACACAGAATGCGCCTGTTACGTTTTCTTTCCTTTCCTTAGCGTCGAGTTCAACCTGAGGTCTTGTATTGCGATGTCGCATAAGTGTGTTTGCTGCAACCGGTATCCCATATCTTTTTCCAATTACCGAGCCTATTATTGCTGACTGGTTAAACTCACGTTCCCTGAGACGCTTAAGATGCAGTGGTACCGGGACTATCATGGTTTGTGCAGACAAAGAATCTAAACGGATAGCAGGACAGCCCCACACAGTGTGCGGAGGGTAGGCGGCCTGAAAAGACCGCAGGATGCCATCAATTGAAGAAGATTTTAGCGCCTCCTCAGTCAATCTTTTTCCCAGGTGTATCTTCTTTTTATACTTAAAGAGCTTGACGGCCTCAGCCAGTGCGCCGGAATAACGGCCGGCTGAGACGGCCATATCAAAAGGCGGAGGCTTTTCACGGCAGTTTCCGCAGGGGTAATTGGCAGTAGATTGTCCGCAATATAATTTGTTGTCAGTGTCAGGATAGGGAGAAGTATATGGTAGTCCGCACTTAGGACAGCATGGACCGTTAAACCACCCGATATCCTGCCAGCAGGCCTTACAGAAATATGCTGTAGCTGCATCTGCGGACACTATGTTTTTGCAGTTTTTACATGTTGCCGGATATATTGTGTTTAGTAAGTTAGATAGCATCTTCATCCTAAAATCTCCATTCAAATCCCCCCTACCCCCCTTTACTAAAGGGGGGACTCTTTATACAGAGAGGAATCACTTTTCCCCTTTGTAAAGGGGGACTAAGGGGGATTTTTTTATCTGCCTTTGTGAGCCGAAGACTCATGACGCTTCAGTTATTATGCCAATTGTTAACTATTCATAAACAAAGCAATATCCTTTTTTGATAAATATCAAACTGCACAGAACGATGTTCATCATAAATCGGGTATGCCCATAATCATGTGCATGCCCATGCCGTCTTGCTTTTACAAGGGTTTTTATGATAAAAATTAATAGATCAGGAGGTGAGAAGATGCAGGACGAAGAGCAATTTACCATAAGGGATAAAAGGCGGTTCAGGGAGGGTGGAGAAGAGACCGGTGCCCCAAAAGAGGAAGAGGCTCAGAAAGAGGTTCATGCAGATGCCGGAACTCACGAGCAGGCATATTCAATTCCCGCAGAGATAAATTTTGCAGCATTCATCTTTTCCCTTGGAAGGTCAGCCTTCATACATCTTGGAGAAGAGCCGGATCCTGTCAGCGGGGAAAAGAGGGTATCCCTTCAACTGGCAAAAGAGACGATTGATATAATCTCGATGCTCGAAGAAAAGACAAAAGGAAACCTGACCCAGGAAGAGGGGCAATTGATTAAGAACCTGTTGTATGCCCTGAGGATGAGGTATGTCGAAATAGCCTCCAGGGGTTGACGCTGAAAAACGGGGGTACCCATTGCTACGAAGTAAATGCAATGGGTCGTGCGGCGTCAGGACTTATGATTTGAGCTTCAACGTACAACACAGTACGCCTCAGCTCAAATCATAAGTCCTTCCTTGCAACTGGACATTTTTGAGCGTCAACCCGGCATTGGTTTTTTAATGCCAAACAGGGTTTCATACAAACACGGTGCAGGATAGAGGAGAGTGGTTGAACAGAAAGATCATAATAATTGTCTCCCTTATCTTTGTTTCTCTCCTTATAATATCCTCATCCATATATCTTAAGCATGAATATCTGACCCGTATAGTTGAGCAGAGGGTCGTTCATAAGGTCGAAGATGCGATCGGCCGGCGGATACAGTTTTCCGACAGTCATATCAATTTATTTCCCTTTTACTGGCATCTTAAAAATACCTATGTCCTCCAGGATGATGAAAGTAAAACACTGCTGACGGCAAAAGAGGCCAGGGTTTACCTCAGCCTGTTTAATCTGCTGAGTAAGAGGGTATATATTGACAACATGAGGTTTGTTGATCCTTCCCTCACCATAATCAGGCACCCTGACGGCAGGATGAATATTGAAGGTCTCTTCCCTGACAGGCCAAAGACCGGGTGGCATGTGCAGATAGACAAGATACAGGTGGTAAATGGGCGCATCAGGATCAGTGACCAGCTTAAAGAGCGGGATGTTTTGCTGACCAATGCCTCAGGCTATATATATCCTGACCTTGATAAGAAAGAGGTCACTGTGGACATTTCAGCTGCCGGTGACTACGTTGACCATTATGTTTCGAAGAAAAACCTGAAGGTCAGGGGCGTTCTTGTATTTGTGGCAAAAGAGAAGAAGTTAGAAAGGGTAAAGATCAGAGAGATAAATGTAACTTCTGCCAATGGTTCAAATATGTCAGGCTCAGGCTATGTCAGACGGGATGATTATGTGGAGCTTAAGGGTAATATTACTGCATCGTTAAAAGATGCGGCCCCTGACTTGCATATCAAGAGAGATATCAATGGCAAACTCAAGTTTAGCGGGGACATAAAGGGCAAGCTTCCGTTTCCTGCTGTAGAAGGAAGCGTTGAAGCAGAGGATGTTTCATATGACGGCGTCAGGTATGGGAAGGCAAAAGGAAAACTGTTATGGGAAGATGGCCTTATAAATCTTACCGGCCTGAAGGGGCAGGTACTCGGCGGAGACATTGACGGGGACATCAGCATTAATCACAAGGGTGCGGTCCCTTCCTATCAGCTTCGGATTAAAGGCAATTCAGTTAAACCATATCTTGTAGTATCCCGCTACCTGCCTGGTGTTTCCGCATCCATTGAAAAGAATGGCGCTGTAGATGCCGAGATAACGGCAAATGGGATCGGGAATGACAGGGATGAAGTTGAGGCAAAGGGGTGGCTTACATACAAAGAGGCCAATCAGAAACTTTCACTTTCCGGTCAGTTAAAGAGACAGCAGGAGATAAGTATCGGTGTGACAGGGGAATTGACGGATATAGCCCATTATCTACATATACCCTACTTTCCCCTCCATGGAAAGGCATCTTTGAACGGTGACATCTCAGGGACATTAGTAAACCCTGTATTAAGTGGTCTTGTCTCAATGCCAGAAGGGACTGTAAACGGCGTAACATTTGATGCAATAACAGCAGGCCTTTCCTGGTCTGAGGGAAGTCTTGCCCTGAGACCTGTGACATTCAGAAGGCGTGATGCTGTATACAGCGTTTCCGGCAGCATAAGGTTCCGTTCGCCCGTTTTTAAAGATCCCTACTTTGACCTGCAGGGAGACATTACCAGCGGAAATCCCAAAGACATAGTGAGTATCTTCTATAAAGAACTTCCATTCGATATGAAGGCAAGCGGCAGGATGAGATTTACCGGGGATACCAAAGAATTTTCCGGGAGAGCTGATATGCATGTCTCAGCTATTTCAGTATGGGGACAGACCTTCAACAGCGGCGATGTGACGGCGACCCTGACAACGGAGAAGGTGGTTGTTGAAAGTGTCAGGCTGGAGCGGCGGGATGAGACTGCAGAAGGGAACGGGTGGATTGGATTCAGCGGTGAATCCAGGGGAACATTTCAGGGAGAACTGTATGCAGGTCAATTCATCCTTCAGAACATGGACATAATAAAGGACATGCTTCCTTCTGTAAGCGGCACAGGCGTACTCAGTATAAAGGGAAGCGGCCGGCTTGACAATCCTGTTGCAGAAGCCGTGATACAGGTGCCGCACCTGATGATTAATGGAACAGACACCGGTCTGTCTCAACTGACAGTTTCAAAATCAGGTGATGAACTAATAGTTAACGGAAACCTGCTGGATATAGATTACAGGGGAACAGTCGGATGGAACAGGAATGCACCGGTGGATATTACTGCCCATTTGAAAAATGGCAGCCTGAGTACATTCCTCCTCCTGCTTAAACCATCCCTTGTTCGGGACATTACAGTGACTGCTACAGGAGATTTGAGGTTAAAAGGCCTGCTCTCGGATTTTGACACGTTAGAGGCTGACGTTCTTTTGTCAGAGGTTGCAGCCCATTATGGTGAATATAGATTAGTAAACGACGGCGACATACATATAAGTTATGAGAAAGGGAAGATTTCACTTGATATAGTCAGGTTTAAGGGAGAGGGGACATCGCTTGGCATGATAGGCGCGATTGCTGTGCACGGCGAGTCCAATGTCTTTATTAATGGCGAGGCAGATCTGAGACTCCTTGCCCTTTTTACCCCTGATATCAAATACAGCAAGGGAAAGGTGTTTATCGCCTTCCTGATGAGCGGAGAGTTAAAAAATCCCGCGATCCAGGGAGGACTTGCCATTAAGGATGGCACGATCAGGAGCAACACATTAAAGCAGACTCTTGAGGGTGCTGAGCTGTCGCTCTTTTTTAATGGCCGTGAAATAGTGCTTGAATCAATGAGCGGGCGCCTTGGCGGAGGAACGGTTAATGTTACAGGAAAAGTGACTACAGAAGACTTCGTTGTAAAGGAGTTCGGTTTTGTCCTCGAGATTGCTGATGCAGTCTTCAGGTATCCGGAGGGTTTGACTTCAAAGATTGACGGAACGCTTATTTTCCAGGGCACGCCGAAGTCCAGCGGATTGAAGGGTGAGATACATTTGGAAAAGGCCTCTTATGAAAAAAACCTGAATTTGAGGTCTTTTATTTTTGAGCTGCAGAAAAAGAAGGCGAGGAATGACCAGCCCCTGCCCTTCATAGGAAACACAGAACTTAATGTGCATATTACCGGCAAGAAGGATCTGTGGATAAATAATAATATCGCAAAACTTCCCTTTGAGATTGATTTTATACTGAAGGGGACAGTAGACCACCCGCTCCTTTTCGGGAGGATGGAGGCGACTGAAGGGACATTTGTTTTCAGCAGGAATGATTTTAAGGTGCTTTCCGCAACTATTGACTTTGTCAGCCCTGATACTATAAAGCCGGTAATGGACATGCACGCGGCAACAGAGGTAAGGGGTTACAGGATAGATATGAGGCTTTCAGGGACTTCGGACAGGGTCAACCTCGCCCTCAGTTCCGACCCAGTCCTTAGTGAGACAGATATTCTTTCACTCCTGACAACAGGCCAGACTGCCACAGAGACATCTGAGACGCTGGCTGAGGTTGGCGCATTTGAGGCAACCGCATTTCTTACAGCCCCAATTCAGGAAAAGCTGGAAGAGACTTTGAGCGACATAATAAAAATTGACAGGTTTCAGGTAGACCCGTATTATTCAAATTCAACATCGTCAGGAGGGGCACGTCTTACCGTAGGCAAGAGATTAATGGATGACAGGCTCTACGTTACCTATACCACGGGTCTTACCACAGTAGAGGAGCTCATAAAGCTCGAGTATCTTCTCAGCAGGAATGTATTCCTGGTCGGTGAGAGGGATGAACTTGGGAGGATGAGCGGGGATATCAAGTTCAGGTTTGAGTTCAAATGATATGCATTTCTTATACTCATTATTATTTATCCTTCTATTATTGACCTCACAAAATACCTATGCACAGGACAGTCTGAGTAAATTTGCGGGAAGGCCTGTCACTTCTGTAACAACTGTTACTGATGCCGGAATAACAGGAAAAGATGTTGAAAACGAATGCAACATAAAGACAGGTGATCTGTTATCACTCCCGGAGGTGAGAAAGTGCATTATCCATTATTACAGGAAAGGACTTTTTAAAGATGTAACTGCAGAGGCGGTTCAGGAAGAAGGCGGTGTTGGCCTCCGTTTTTTCTTTATTGAAAAGGTGAAGGTTAATGACATAAGGATCAAGGGAAATGATTATTTTTCATCTAAAAAGATCAAGGCTGCTATTGTCCTTAAAAAAGGCGGGGAGTTGTCAGACGACAGGATCTCTGCATCAAATGAAGATATTCGCAGGCTTTACAAGGAGGCAGGATTCTTTAATGCCACTGCAGAGATTTTTGTATATCCGAAGAGGGGAGGAAAGAGGTCTGATCTTGCTATAAGAATAGAGGAAAAGGGAAGGGCAAGGATTTCCAATATAGATTTTTCCGGGGATAAGGTCTTTGATGACGATAAGCTTAAGCCACTTCTTAAGACAGACAGCGGTGATTATTACACCGAGGCTGATATCAATGCCGGCATAAAGGCTATTACGGATTTTTACGTTGACAAAGGCTATATCAGGGTGCTTGTCAGTCCGCCGGAATTGACTTATGACAGGGTCAGGGAAGAGGTCTCAGTCAAATTGTCAATTGATGCCGGTCCCCGTGTGGAAGTTGTTTTTGTCGGAGCAACTGTTATTACAAAGACTGCACTTGAGAAGGAGTTGCTGATTCGGAGAGAAAGGGCATATGACACTTCTGTTATTGATGAGACAGCGGACCGCATCACAGGATTATATCAGCAGATGGGCTATTACTTTGTTTCAGTTTCATACAATGTTGAGCGGCCGGATGACAGGACTGTACGTATAGTTTTTAAGATTAAGGAGGGGGAGTCAGTAACAATAAAGGATATCAGTTTCTCAGGCAATTCATATTTCAGGGATGAAACATTGATTGAATACGTTGAAGTAAAAGAGGGAGGGGTTCTGCTTGATGATGTTTTAAAGGACGGGATAAAAGGCATAGCAGCCCTGTACAAGAGTAATGGTTTTCTTGACGTCAGGGTAACCCATGAAGTCTTATACTATGAAGAGGATAAGACACTTGGCATTTCAATCATCATCGGGGAAGGCCCTCAGACCAGGTTGTCATCAATCCGCCCCGAAGGCAATGAATCCTTTAACAGTGAGGAAATTCAGTCCCATATTAAATCAAGGATTGGAAGGCCTTTTAACGAATCCCAGATAACGGATGACATCTACAACATACAGTCATTCTATCTTCAGAAGGGTTATATCTATGCGTCTGTGGATTTAAAAACAACACTTAGTGATGACAAGACAGGGGCCGTTGCTGAGTATATCATCAGTGAAAATCATCCTGTTTACACCGGCGCTATTATTATAACAGGAAATTCATTTACAAAAGAAAGGGTAATCAGGAGGGAACTCCTCTTTAAAGAGGGTGAGTTATTCAGCTATGAAAAGATGTTACGCAGTCAGAGGCAATTGCTGAAGCTGGGGATATTTAAGACTGTACGAATAGAGCCTGTGAATCCTGATATTAAGGAAGAGCGTAAAGATGTATCTGTTATTACAGAGGAGGGTTATCCGGGACGTGTAGAGTTTGGTATAGGTTACGGTGATGAGGAGAAGTTAAGGGGAATGATAGAGGCTGGATATAAGAACCTGTTTGGGACCGGACGCCAGGTAACCTTACGTGCAGAGGGGAGTTCGATTGAGCAAAAATACAGCATCAACTATAAAGAGCCGTGGGTACTGGGTTATCAAACGGACGGCAGGCTGAACATCGTTGACCTTATTGAAAAGAAGAGTAGTTTTAACCGCCGGACATACGGGATTTCAACAGGGTTGGACAAGGATTTCAGCGAGTTTGTTACAGGCTCACTTACATACCAGTATGAGGATGTAAAACTCTCAGATGTTCAGCCAGGCGCCATTCTTACGCCGGAAGACACAGGGAAGGTTGCGATTGCTACAATTAACCCTTCATTAATTATTGACGGTAGAAATGACCCCTTCAATCCATCACGGGGCTCCCTGTTCAGTGTAACATTTCGTGAGGCGGCAAGGGTCCTCGGATCAAAGTCGCAGTTTGCCAAACTGACTGTTCAGGACAGTCTTTTTTTCTCACCGGTCAGCAGGCTTGTCTTTGCATTCTCGATTCGGGGAGGAGTGGCGTGGAATTTTGGTGAGTCTCATGAAGTCCCAATCTTTGAGAGATACTTTGCCGGGGGGAGGAGCAGTGTTCGGGGATATGATCAGGAGAAACTTGGCATACCCGGAAAGACCATTACGTATGACGGTAATACATGGACGGCTACGGGTGGCAATATGCTTTTGGTGCTCAATGGAGAGCTTCGCTTCCCGCTTTTTAAAGGGCTTGGGATGGTAGCCTTTGTTGATGCCGGCAATGTATGGAGAAAGGTTGATGAATTTGATGCATCTGAAATAAGGGCAACAGCCGGCGCCGGAATACGATATAATACCCCTGTCGGCCCCTTCAGGCTTGACCTGGGTTGTAAACTTGACAGGGAGGTGGGAGAGGACAGGTGCATGCCTCACTTTACCCTTGGACACGCATTTTAATTAAACGGGAGGACAACCGTGGCATTACATCCTTTGGCAGGGAAGCCTGCCCCGCAGTCTCTTTTAATCAATGTCCCTGAGTTGATCACAGCCTATTATGCCCTGCATCCGGATGTCTCTGACCCGGCCCAGGCTGTTACATTCGGTACATCCGGACACAGAGGGGTATCCCTGCAAAAAGGCTTTAACGAAGACCACATCCTTGCCATAACACAGGCGATTGTCCTTTACCGTAAAGAGAACAGGATTGACGGCCCGCTGTTTCTTGGCATGGACACACATGCCCTCTCAGAGCCTGCCCGTGTAACAGCCCTGGAGGTTTTGTCTGCCAACGGGGTCAACGCCCTGATCCAGAAGGGCGGGGGTTATACGCCGACGCCAGTTGTCTCACATGCCATCCTGACATACAACCGCGGCAGGAGGTCCGGCCTTGCTGATGGCATTGTTATTACGCCATCACACAACCCGCCTGAAAGCGGCGGCATCAAATACAACCCCACAAACGGTGGACCTGCGGATACAGGTATTACACGATGGATTGAAAACGCTGCAAATAATTTCCTGAGAAACAGCAATAGTGGAGTCAGGAGGATCCCATATGAAATGGCTGTCAGAGCAGATACAACTCACGAGCATGATTATGTGAGGCCTTACATTGAAGACCTGGAACAGGTCATAGACATGGGGGCCATACGTTCCGCAAATCTCAGGATAGGCGCCGATGCAATGGGAGGGTCAGGGCTTGCATTCTGGGAGCCTGTTGCAGAGAGATACGGCCTGAATATCGAGATAAAAAACAGGTATGCTGATCCAACATTCCGTTTTATGACAGTTGATAAGGACGGCAGGATCAGGATGGACTGCTCCTCTCCTTACGCGATGGCGAGCCTTATTGATATGAAGGACCGTTATGACATTTCCTTCGGAAATGATCCCGACTTTGACCGGCACGGGATTGTCACCCCGGGCGGCGGCCTCATGAATCCCAATCATTATCTTTCCGTTGCCATCTGGTATCTCCTGCAATACAGAAAAGGGTGGAGGAGCGATGTTGCAGTGGGAAAGACACTGGTCAGCAGCAGCATGATAGACAGGGTAACAAAGCACCTGGGGAAAAGGCTTTCAGAAGTTCCAGTGGGATTCAAGTGGTTTGTGGATGGGCTCATTGATGGTTCCTTCTGCTTTGGGGGAGAAGAGAGTGCAGGCGCATCTTTTCTCAGAAAGGATGGAACAGTCTGGACTACGGATAAGGATGGGTTCATCATGGCCCTCCTTGCGGCAGAGATAACAGCAAAGACAGGACGCGATCCCGGAAAGCATTATAACGATCTGACGCAGATGTTCGGTAATCCTGTTTATGAGAGGACGGATGTTTCTGCAACGAGGGAACAGAAAAAGATTCTTGAAAAGCTATCACCGGAGCAGATTACTACAACTTCGCTGGCTGGAGAAAAAATCATCGCAACATTCACCACAGCCCCAGGAAACGGTGCGCCCATAGGTGGTCTCAAGGTGGTCACTGAAAACGGCTGGTTTGCCGCAAGACCATCGGGGACAGAGGATGTGTACAAGGTCTATGCCGAGAGTTTCAGGGGGATAGATCACCTCAGGAAGATTCAGGAAGAGGCTGAGAACCTGATCCTCAATGTATTCACGAATGTCTCATAACATCCGTCAATCAAAATTCACAACCCTGGTTCATTAATCCACACTTTTTCCATATTGAGAAGTATAGTGACAGAATATTTTACAGTGCAGTAACTGCTATAACTATTTGAAATATCAATATATTTGTTCGAGGACATGCGTTTAAGGTCTATTTGTTAAGCTTAAAATATGATGAAAAGTGACAGGAAAATTAACACCTCCACAAAAAGTCCTATTTGCAGTCTATTCATATAAGTATAAATTATTTTATAAATCAAATAGTTACAAGAGCACTAAGATGTACTGGTTTGGTGGTCTGGAATTTGCAACGAATGTGTAGCGGTGAAAAACATTTAAAAAGCGTGGAGGCAATGATGGTTAATCGCAATAGAGTGCTATTGTTTATTTCTTTCTTATGTGTCTTTCTTGTCCCACTCAATTTAACCTCAGCGGCCGTTCCAACAGTTAGTGAAATTCGTGTAGCAGATGTAACAACACGTTCCTTTTCCGTAATATGGATAACAAGTGAGCCAAGCACCGCAACCCTGCAGGTATACTATGCCCCTGATTGTAATGCCTCAGTGAATGGGATTGATGTTTTCAGTGAGGGTAATGATAATACAGGGGTCATCAAGTCAACTGTAACGGGGCTTGCGCCGGCAACCACATACTGCTTTCAGGCAGTGACGACATCAAAAAGCACAAACGATGTTGCTATTGCCCCCACTGTTCCTCAGTCAGTAAACACAGAAACTCAAACGACCCGAACCTATTTACAGAATACATCTATCCTGCCCTTTGGGAATGACCTGATTTATCATCCTGTTTATGGTTATGATCAGAAACTTGACACAGGTTCAATACTAATGGTTTCAATTGACGGGGCTAGTTATCCTGTTTCAACATGGTCACACTACCAAACGCTGGGTGATGTGACTGTGCCTGGTGCAATTGCGGATTTAAATAATATATTTGATGTAAATACAAAAGAAAATATTAATCTTCAGGGTAATGAACGAATAACATTTCGTGAAGTTAGAGGAACGAAGGGGTGTACGCTTGAGCGTTGGAGAAAGGTGCCTTTAGAGGTTCCTCATGATATGGAATTGGTTGAAGTAAAAATACCGGACTCTTGTTTTAATAGTGCAGATATTAATTGTGATGACAAAGTAGAGCTTGAAGACATCATTCTTGATATAAATGGATATGGGACTTATAACGGACACGAATGTTTTAACCCGGACCTTGATCAAGATGGTGATGGATTCGTAGAACTTGGAGATATTATTTTAGTCATCGGACAATACGGGATGACCCCTTAATAAGAAGATAAAGATATGATGAATATGAAGCAACGGATTTTGAGCGTACTATGGATCTTCTTGATGTTGATTGTTGGGTTTGTCCATATTCCATATGCAGCGGGAGCAAGTGTTGCGGTAGACCCACCTACTGTTGCCATTAACGATATAGGAGATACGAGTACAATAAATATTATTGCCAGAGAAGTTACTAATCTTCAGGGTTTTCAGTTCGTTGTTAAATTCGACCCCGCTGTTACAAAGGTAAACTCGACACAGATTAATCCTTCTTTCCCTTTTATAGTAAGAAATGTTATCGATAATGTAAATGGAACAGTTGATTTAGTGGCAAGTGCCTTTTCAGGAATGAACGACGATGCCTTGTTGGTGACTTTAAATGTGGAGGGCGTTTCTTTTAGGACTACTTCTGTAACCATTAATAACAGGGTCGTTAATAATGTTAACCTTCCTATCTTAAGAAATTCCCTGGCAGCAGAAATTCCAATAACATTGTCTCCTGGTGAAATTACTGTAGGAACAAAAGTAGTAGATAGTGACGGTGATGGGTATTCCGTAGAACAGGGAGACTGTAATGATAATGATGCCTCAATTCACCCGGCTGCTGTGGAAGTGTGCAATGGAGTAGATGATAATTGTGATACCTTTATAGATGAAAATGTTGCAATTGATGACGGCAATGCCTGTACCGTGGACAGTTGTGATCCTCAGGGAGGAGTAAGCCATGTACTTGATCCTGGTCTTGGGGTTCCGGAGGTCTGCGACGGGATAGACAACGACTGTGATGGTGTGAAGGACAATGGTGTGCTTAATGCCTGCGGGACATGCGGGCCTGTACCGTCTGATGACAATTGTGACGGTATAGATGATGACTGCGACGGCACTCCTGATGATGAGTATGTCCCGGTGCCCACGTCCTGCGGTGCAGGTGCATGCATTGCCTTTGGGCAGATGATTTGCGTTGATACCTCACTTGAAAATACATGTCAGCCGGTCCCGGGTTCACCCGAGGTTTGTGACGGGGCTGATAATGATTGTGATGGCATTATAGACAATGGATTTGATGATACTGACAAAGATGGTTTTGCAGACTGCATAGACCCTGATGACGACAACGACGGGCGTCCAGATGATTATGATAACTGTAAAACTGTGACCAATGCGGATCAGAGTGACATTGATAAGGATGGTATTGGTGATGTCTGTGATGGTGATATTGACGGCGATAATGTGACGAATGGCGAGGATAATTGTCAGGTGATCCCCAACCCGAATCAGGCAAATCACGATGATGATCCTGCCGGTGACGCCTGTGATAATGATGACGACAATGACGGTATATCGGATGATGGTGATAATAGCGGAGTTGAGGGTGATCATCTATGCGCGGCCGGCGCCACTGCGAATTGTGATGATAACTGTCCGTATACATTCAATCCTGATCAGGCAGACAAGGATGGCGATGGCATCGGTGATGCCTGCGAGACAGACCGTGACGGCGATGGTGTGCCGGATGGTCAGGACAACTGCCCTGATATTGCCAATGGGCCAGCCCAGGCCAATATTACAGGCGTAGGCAATCAAACGGATACGGATAGCGATGGCCAGGGTGATGCCTGCGACAGTGACGATGACAACGACGGCAAATCAGACGAAAAAGATAATTGTCCATGGGTTGCCAATGCAGATCAGGCTAATAATGATAATGATGCCTATGGTGATGTCTGTGACAGTGATGATGACAATGATGGGGTGTTGGATAATGACGATAACTGTCCGATTATATTGAATCCGGACCAGATAGACCAGGACGGCGATGGTCAGGGGGATCTCTGTGATGAAGACCATGACGGTGATGGTATGAAAGATGTGTCCGATAACTGTCCGGATGTAGCAAATCCTGATCAGAAGGATACTGACCATGACAATGTAGGCGATGTCTGTGATCCGGATGATGACAATGATGGGGTTGCTGATGGCCCGGATAATTGTCCGCTCGGACACAACCCGGGTCAGGGTGATGCTGATGATGACGGGATTGGAGATGTCTGTGATGACACCTGCGACACCCACCAGTTTTGTTCACCGTATTATGACACGGTTTGCGGTACAGATGGAAATACGTACATAAATGCATGTGAGGCCGAACGTTTCTGCGCCTCGATTGCCTATGAAGGAGCCTGTGATGCGGATGGTGATGGAATCCCTAATTCGGAAGACAACTGTCCTAAGGTATATAATCCGGATCAGAAGGACAAGGATAATGACGGCATCGGAGATGCCTGTGAAAAACGAGGCAGGATAGATCTGGCGCTGGTGAAGCTTGAGGCCCCAAGGGAAATCAGGGAGTGCAAGAAAAAATCTGTGCCGATTCACATATATGCAAAGAATAATGGTACTTTAGCTGCTACAGGTACTGTAATACTATACAAGGATGGTGAGGTAGTAGAAGTATGGCACAACGTACAGTTTGATCTTAAGAAGAGACGCAGTGTTAAACTGGTGTATCTCTACGATCCAAGTGGTGATGGAGGCAGGAAGGTTGTCTGGAAAGCCTCAATATCAGCTGATGGCGATTCAAAATCCAAAAACAACACAGCGGGTACTGTAAATACGAGGGTCAAACGCTGTCGCTAATGTGAATTCCTTATTTTATATGGTTACATTACTTGTCGAAGAATGGGGTAGCCAGGTCTGAAAATTGCAATGCTATTAACTGCTCTATGAAAAATTGGAATAATACTGCCTTTAGAAGTCTTGTTTGTTTCCTTGTGCTATTTGTGTGCCTGCATCTGCATATGTTCCGGCCGGGTAACGCAGAGGCTGATGTTGTTACACATTCCGGTACCATCGGCGCTCATACGACATGGACGAGTGTTGATATACATAGGATAACAGGCACAGTAACCGTCTCTTCTGGCATCATCCTGACTATAGAGCCCGGGACTATTGTAAAGTTTAATGCCGGCACCAGCCTTAATATCAATGGAGTCCTCGACGCAGCAGGAAACGAATCAGAGAAGATAGTTTTTACCTCCTACCGTGACGACAGCATCGGCGGTGACACGAATGGGGATGGGTTCAGCACTGGCCAGCCCGGGGACTGGGGACGGATATCGTTTGGTGACTCAGTGGTTGATTTTCTGACACGTCTGGAATACGCGGTGGTACGCTATGGCGGTTCCGGCAACAGCGGTAATGTCTATATTGCCCAGGCTGATTTTCCTGTCAGATTCAGCGACATATCATATGGTTCGTCACA
>JADZCV010000009.1 GCA_020851375.1 Nitrospirota bacterium
CAACCACTCCCTCAACGATGGCGGTATCAACAATAATTGGTTCGGTTCATATGTGCGGTATGTTTTCATGTCGTCTATTATATGGATTTTGTTGTCTTAGGTGAAGTAATTATTACTCGGACAGGCTCATAGTTAAGTGATAAGTTGAAAATGGTTATCAATTTCAATGATAATACTATAGTAAAATTCAAGCGATAATGTCAATAGCTGGTTTATAGCACTTTTTCAGCAATCTGAGTTATAATCGTTTGATGATGCTTGGCGCACACATGTCAATTGCAGGCGGAGTTGACAAGGCAATTGAGCGGGGGGCATCTCTATCCTGCTCTGCAATACAGATATTCACCAAAAATTCAAATCAGTGGACCGGAAGACCGTTTGCTCAAGATGAGATTGAAAGGTTTAAGTCTCTGCGGGACAAAAGCAGTATAAAACAGGTAATAGCTCACGATTCATACCTGATAAACCTTGCATCAGGCAGTCCTGAACTCAGGGAAAGGTCGGTAAATGCGTTAATAAGCGAAATGGACAGGTGCAGAATTCTCGGGATTCAACACATTATTATACACCCGGGGGCTCATCTGGACAGAGGGGAAGATGCCGGGATAAAGAATATAATCAACTCTCTCGATATAATATGTGACAAAACTGAAGAATGGGGAGTAGATATCGCATTAGAAACCACAGCAGGTCAGGGAACCAACATAGGTTACCGGTTCGAACACTTAAACCGTATTATTGATGGAGTTAGAAACACTGACAGGATAAAGGCATGCATTGACACATGCCACATATTTGCCGCAGGCTATGATGTCAGGACTCAGGAAGGTTACAACGAAGTAATAGATGCATTTAATAAGATTATCGGGCTTGACAGGCTTGTTTGCATCCATTTAAATGATTCAAAAAAGGGGCTGGGAAGCCGCGTTGACAGGCATGAACATATTGGAAAGGGATTCATAGGTTCAGAGTGCTTCCGCCTTATAATGAATGACAGGAGATTCAATAACATTGTCAGGATAATTGAGACACCAAAGGGACCTGACATGAGGGAAGACAGGATAAATCTTAAATATCTGCGTAAACTGATTGTGCTATAATACCGTCTCACTGGAGGGCCTGATTTTATGTCGAGCGCTGAAACACCTGTAACGATACTTAATAAATTGAGCCGGCTTGCCTATAATCTCTGGTGGTCATGGAATCCTCATGCCCAGGAGATATTCGAGGCTATTGATAAGACACTCTGGAAGACGGTTGCAAGAAATCCTGTCACATTTATCAGGCAACTCAGCAGGGAGGCTCTTGCTGAAGCTGTCTCAACTGAGGAAGTACTTAAACTTTACAGCAAAATATACTCTGAATTTCAGGATTACTGCAATCCAAAAGAGACATGGTTTTCCAGGACGTATCCGAATCACAATAAGATGCTGATTGCATACTTCTCGGCAGAATTCGGCCTTCACGAATCTTTGCCTGTATATTCAGGGGGTCTTGGCGTCCTTGCCGGCGACCACTGCAAGGCCGCAAGCGACCTTGGACTCCCTTTTGTAGCAGTAGGTCTTCTGTACAGGCAGGGATACTTCAGACAGCAGATCAATAAGAAGGGTGAGCAGGTGGCACTCTATGAACCATATGATTTTATGGACATGCCTGTCAGACCTGTAAAGAATCTGGCAGGCAATGACATCATTATCGGTGTTGAACTGCCTGGCAGGACATTGAGGGCAAAGGTCTGGAAGGCCGAGGTCGGACGGATAAACCTCTTCCTACTGGACTCAGATATCGAAGAGAACAACCCTGATGACAGGAGGCTGACATACAACCTGTATGGAGGAGACCATGAGGTCAGGATATCACAGGAAATTCTGCTCGGTATCGGAGGGGTAAAGGTGCTTGAGGCAATAGGAATGCGCCCTAATGTATGGCACATGAATGAGGGGCATTCAGTATTTCTTGGGCTTGAACGGGTGCTGAGACTCACAAGGGAGGAAGGACTTACCTATGCCGAGGCGCTGGAAGCGGTAAAGAGCAACACAATTTTTACTACCCATACGCCGGTGCCTGCCGGAAATGATGCATTTTCACTGATGATGATTGAAAAATATTTCAAGAAATATATTGAGAAATTCGATGTCAAGTCTCATGAATTCATGCGTTTTGGTCTTAGGCCCACGGGCGGAGGCTCTGATCTCTTCAGCCTTACCATTCTTGCATTCCATCTTTCCGCCCAGAGCAACGGAGTCAGCAAGCTGCACGGGCAGGTTTCAAGAACTATCTGGAATGATGTGTGGTATGGTGTGCCTCTCGGAGAGATACCTATCCGTCATATAACAAACGGCGTACACACTATGACATGGATAGATCCGGGAGTAAGAAATCTGTTTAATAAATATGTGGATGATAACTGGCAGCAACATCTCCTTGAGCCTGATATCTGGAAGAAGGTGTTTGACATACCGGATGAAGAGCTCTGGCAGGTCCGCAGGGAGATGAAATCACAGATGATCAAGTCACTCCAGCACGTGCTGACGCAACAGGCAAAGAGATTCTCTGAAGGTGACAAAAAAGGGAAAACAGCAGAGATCAACCTGAATCCTGAGGCTCTGACCATAGGGTTTGCAAGACGGTTTGCCACCTACAAGCGTGCAACCCTGATTTTCCGGGACCTCAACAGGCTTAAGAAAATTTTAAATGACAAGAACAGGCCGGTGCAGATGCTGTTTGCCGGAAAAGCGCATCCTGCAGATAAACC
Source organism: Nitrospirota bacterium (assembly GCA_020851375.1). Lineage (NCBI taxonomy): Bacteria > Pseudomonadati > Nitrospirota > Nitrospirota bacterium. The sequence continues at coordinate 2,756 of JADZCV010000009.1, forward strand.
GGGGCAGGAGTTTATAAAACGGGTCTATGAAATCTCGCAGATGAAGGATTTTATTGGCAAAATATTCATGATTGAAGGATATGATATGCATCTTGCACGGCATCTGGTTGCCGGCGTAGACATATGGTTTAATACCCCGAGGAGGCCTTACGAGGCAAGTGGCACCAGCGGCCAGAAGGCAGGTATAAACGGCACGATCAATTTCAGTGTGCTGGACGGATGGTGGGTCGAGGGCTACAACGGAAAGAACGGATGGCCCATAGGCGGTGACAATAATTATGATAACGAGGAATTGCAGGACAAGATAGACAGCGAAGATATTTACGACAAATTGGAACAGGAAATAGTGCCGCTGTATTTCTGCAGGAACGAGAAGGGGATACCGGAGCAGTGGCTCAGTGTAGTTAAGGAATCCATACGTACCACAACGCCTGAATTCAGCACCGCGAGGATGGTAAGGGATTACATCAGGACCATGTATATACCTGCGTTTGAGCGCGGCGACAGGATAAGGCAGGGTAATTTTGCCAAAGCAAGGGAGCTTGCTGACTGGAAGGCCTGGATGAAGAAAAACTGGGAATATATAAAGATTGTCTCCATTGAAAAGGGTGAAAACCTGAAAGATGATTCAGGAAATATCCTTCCCGATTTTGAGGTTGTCATAACTACTGATCTTGGACCGATATCTCCGGGAGATGTTACTGTAGAGATATGCAGGGGCATAATGGACAAGAATGGACAGTTTCATTCCATGGGGATGACTCCCATGAGAAGACTTGGAGAGATATGGGAAGGCTTCTACAGCTATGCTGCGACTGCCACGCCGGATGACAGGGAGGGATACGGTTTTTTCTTCCATGTTGTGCCAACACACCCTGATCTCGGCAATAAATATGAGTTTGGACCGATACGTACTACATACGTGGAGTTGAAGAAGTTGTAATCATTTCATATAATATAATGCCATTTTTCAGCATCACTCGCCTTCCTCTTCGCAACAGGACAGTGAGAACACAGGTCATCGCCAAGCATATTGTGGGCATCCCGTACAGCAGCAAGTGTGCTTGACCAGACAGCGTCACTTTCAGTATAGATACGGTTCGGGCCAAGACGTTTTACAAGCCCTATGTTGTCAAGAACCCTGTACATGTCCTGCCTTACCCCGCACAGCAATACTATAACGCCATTATTCTCCATGCGCTTAAGAAAGTCTTCAAGCAGGCTCAGGCAAACAGCATCGGGATTGCGCACCCTTTTCAACCTCAGAACAACAATCCGGATTCCCTCAGCTGCACGGTGTTCAATCCTCAGCAAAGACTTCTCAAGATTCTGCGCTGAACCAAAAAACAATTCGCCCTCCATATCATAGATCAACATGCGGTTGCATGGCGGATCCCCGCGCATCCTGTCTCTAATCATCCTGTCAGAGGTAATTGTCAGTTCTGTAAGATGCATCATTGCAGCACGCGGCACATAAAAGATGAATGACAGGAATGTGCCTATCATTACACAGAACTCCACTGATATGGCCACTGCAGAAAAAGCTGTAGCCAGAACAATACCTGCATCAAACCGTGTTGTTCTTATATAATACTTAAGCTTTTCATAATCCAGCATACGCCAGGCTGAAACTATGAGTATACCTGCCAGTGCAGCACGCGGTATATAACGCGCCAGCGGTGCAAACAGCAGGACAAAGACCGCCACTGCTATGGCAGAAAATACACCTGACCACTGCGTTGCAGCGCCGGCATGATGATTTATGGCCGACCTTGTGAGTGACCCGGACCCCGGAAAACACTGAAAAAAACTGCCGGTCAGATTAGCCAGTCCTTCACTAAGGCACTGCTGATTAATATCCAGTTTCTGCCCTGTATTCGAGGCTATGGCCTTTGCCATTGCAATCGCCTCCAGCAGGCCAAGTATTGCAATTGCCAGCGCGCTCCCTGAGAGTTCACGTACCTGGTTCCAGTCTCCTGAAGGGATGGTGAATGAAGGCAGCGCACGCGGAACCTCGCCGACAACAGCAACGCCATTTTTAAAAGTCACACTGCCAATACTAACCTTTGCAAGATCAAATCCCCATACAATTGCGGCGGTAATAATAATTGCAATCATGAATTCAGGTATCTGAATCCGTATGCGTTTACCAAGCCATCTGAGGCAAAGGACAAGTACAATAGTTCCGAATCCAAGCATCATCGTCCATCCGTGAACCGGCCCGCCGTCAGTCATCGTCAGATAGAACCTCCTGATAAAATGGTCTTCGTGTCCACCAATCCCTCTGAATCCAAAAAGGTTTTTGAGCTGGTCAAGGACAAGCAGGACTGCCGCCCCTGCTGTAAATCCGACAATCACTGAATGTGAGATATACCTTGAAAGGTCGCCAAGTTTGAACAGGGTGATACCCGTTTGTATCAGTCCTATAAAAAGGGCCAGAAGCACTGCCATTGCAACCTTGTCAGATTCTGCAAAAGGGCCAAGGGCACTGAGCAATGCAATGGAAATTGCGTTAGTAGGGCCGTTAATAAGATGTTTAGATGAGTCAAACAAGGCGCCCACGGCAGTCATCACAATAGCCGTGTAGAGGCCATACTTAACAGGAAGGCCGGCAATCGCAGCATAGGCCATTGCCTGAGGTATAGCAACTGCAGCAACAGTCAGTCCTGCCATGAGATCCCTGTAAAATAAATGGGGGGTGTACCTGCGGAGGGAATCAAGCGCCGGGACAAGCCGGAACAGCCGATGCATCAGGAGTCTTTGTTTCATGGGGTCAGGTCTTGCATTATAGCATCGTAATGCTATAATGCAAGACCTGACGCTCTCTCCATGAATAAATATATCCTCTTCTGCATAATTGCCTTACACTCTTTTGCATATCCCCAGTTCCTTTATGCAAAACCTCCTGCAAGAGTATCCATGTCTTCGCATAGTATAAAACAGGGTGAGATACTCCTTGTAAATGTAGAGACAAATGGCGGGGTTAGCGGGATATCCGGTAAAATGTTCAGTCAGCCTGTCTATTTCTACAGGGATTCCTCAGGCAATAATTACAAAGCTTTGATCGGCATTGATATGGAGACAAAACCTGATCGCTACACCCTGACGCTTTTCATAAGGGACAAAGAGGGTAAAGAAACCACGACGAAGCAGCGCATCCGGGTCATTCCAGCCAACTTTAGGATACAAGAACTGACACTACCGTCTGAAAAAGTAACGCTGGACGGGCAAACCCTGAAAAAAGTCGAAATCGAGAAGGAGAAGCTTGGAAAGGTTTGGATAAGACTTACCGGAGAACCTTTGTGGGATGGCGACTTTCTGCAGCCAGTAGCAGGAAACATGTCTGATAATTTCGGTCTAAGGAGGGTTATAAATGGTGAGAAGAAAAGCCCTCACACCGGAGTGGATGTTGACGCACCTGAAGGTGCTCCTGTTCTGGCATCAAACAGCGGCAGGATTGCATTTATTGATGACCAGTTCTTCAGCGGAAAGTCCCTCGTAATTGACCATGGCCTCGGCCTCTTCACAATGTACTTCCATCTCTCGGACATTCTGGTGAAAGAGGGCGATCCGGTAAAGAAGGGGGATGCCATCGCAAAGGTCGGCAAAACCGGCCGAGCAACCGGACCGCATCTTCACTGGGGGGTCAGGCTTAATGGTGCAAGGACAAACCCCGCATCACTTATCCGGCTGTCTTCTCCTTAATGCATTCCATCTCCAGCTTGATGGAGACTTCATCGCTTACAACCAGTCCACCGCTATCGAGTACCTTGTTCCAGTTCATCCCGAAATCTTTTCTGTTCAGTTTTCCCTCTGCAGTAAATCCAGCGCGAGTATTTCCCCATGGGTCTGCCATTATTCCGTTAAACTTTCCTGTAAGGGTAATCTCTTTTGTGACACCGAGAAGCGTCAGATCCCCTATAACAATGTACTTGTCACCCTCCTTGCGGGTGTATTTCATCTTGTATGTCATGGTCGGATATTTCTCAACATTAAAGAAATCGGCATCTTTGAGGTGGCTGTCGCGCTTTTCATTATTCGTATTGACAGAGGCAGTATTAATCACAGCCTCTATTGCCTTTATCTTTGCGGCATCCGGGTCCATATCTATAAAACCTTTATAGCCTGTAAAGCGTCCTGTAGTCTTTGATATAACCATGTGGGCGACGCTGAATTCGATCGTCGAATGATCCTGGTCAACATTGTACCGGGCCATCTCCGCCCGGCCTGTTCCGGCGCCTGAGAACAGAACCGCACAGATGATTGACAGGGAAACCAGATATAACCTTGATATTTTCATGAGTATTTCCTCCTTAAGAAGGAATGTATCAGAAAACAGGATCTATTGCAATGTGCGAAGGAGTAAACGAATCTTTGAAACAATCTGGCCCAGGACAAGCTGGCCGGCAGGCAAATCAATGGCAGCGGTATCTGTCCTTTTAATCTGATCAACTACCGCATCTTTGGCTGTAAGCAGGATCACAGGGGTTGTAATCCCCTTTCCCCTCAGGGTGCTCAGGGTAGTCAAACCGTCTATAACAGGGAGGATTACATCCATAATTATGACATCATTTGGGTATTGTTCTGCCCTGGATACGCCCTCTATCCCGTCATCTGCAATGTCAACTACGTGACCGTCCTTCTCCAATCCTTCTTTCAGGGTTGATGCAAGATTTTGCTCATCTTCCACTAACAGGATATTCATAAGTCACCTCCATATACAACAGATTGTCTATGGACAGCCAGTATACGGGGTTAAACATTAAAGGAATATTAGAAAAACCTGATTACTCATTACCCGTTTTAGGAAGATTTCTGAGCGACCGTTTGAGCTCGTCCTCAGGATATTCAAAATCCTTCAACTCACCAGCCATATACTTCTGATATGATGTCAGGTCAAAGTGCCCATGTCCGCTTGCGTTGAATGCTATAACCCTGGGCTCTCCTGTCTCTTTACATTTCAGTGCCTCATCCATAGCGGCCCTGACAGCATGCGCAGTTTCAGGTGCCGGAAGGTGCCCCTCAGCCTTCGTAAAACTGAGGGCAGCTTCAAAAACAGGATTCTGATGGTAGGCCCTTGCCTCGATCAGGCCCAGGTCATACATATGGCAAACTATCGGGGCCATGCCATGATACCGAAGACCTCCGGCATGGATCGGGGCTGGCATAAAATCGTGTCCAAGGGTATACATCTTGATCAATGGTGTAGTGCATGCAGTATCCCCGAAATCATATCTGTAGAGGCCTTTGGTCAGGGAAGGACATGCCGTAGGTTCAACGGCGATCACCTTTACCTTCCTTCCGTCAACAATCTTGTCTCTGACAAAGGGAATCGCAAATCCTGCAAAATTGGACCCGCCTCCGGCACAGCCTATGACAACATCAGGGTATTCGCCGGCCTTTTCAAACTGCCTGATTGACTCAAGGCCGATAACCGTCTGGTGAAGCATCACATGGTTTAACACACTGCCAAGCGAATATTTAGTGTCTTCCCGCTTTGCCGCCTCTTCAACCGCCTCGCTGATTGCAATTCCGAGTGAGCCAGGGGAATCAGGATCTCTTTCCAGGACATTTCTCCCCGCAGAGGTATGATTGCTGGGACTTGGGATACACTTTGCTCCCCACGCTTCCATCATGATGCGGCGATAGGGTTTCTGGTCATAGCTCACGCGAACCATATAGACCTTGCATTCTATTCCAAACAGATTGCAGGCAAAGGCAAGCGCACTCCCCCACTGACCTGCCCCTGTCTCCGTTGTAAGCCTTGTAATGCCGGCCTTTTTGTTATAATACGCCTGGGCAACGGCAGTATTAGGCTTGTGGCTTCCGGCAGGGCTGACCCCTTCCCACTTGTAGTAGATTTTAGCCGGTGTTCCAAGGGCCTTTTCCCAACGCCTCGCCCGTACAAGGGGGGTGGGGCGCCACAGTCTGTATACATCCCTTACTTCCTGCGGTATCTCTATGAAGCGCTCCTGACTTACCTCCTGCAGAATCAACTCCATTGGAAAGAGAGGGGCTAAATCATCAGGTCCAATTGGCTTCCCTGTTCCCGGATGAAGCACCGGCGGCAAGGGTTTTGGAAAATCAGCAAGGATATTGTACCAATGGGTAGGCATCTCATCTTCAGACAGGAATATTTTGGTCTCGTTCACAATATTTACCTCCATGTCAATAATGACTGATTATTTTTTATACCTTATATTGCAATGATGGTCAATAAGACATAAAATTAATGTGCCTCTCATTAAGTGAGAGGGTAAGAGTGAGGCTTGTAATGTCCGGTACAAATAAAGAAGAACTGCAGTTGGCTTTTGACCTCTTAAAGAAAACTCTGCCTGACTATGAAGACAGGCAGCAGCAATATAAAATGGCTGAGGAAGTCTTCTCATGCCTCCAGGATAAGAAGAAGCTCCTCATCGAGGCAGGCACAGGCGTGGGAAAATCATTTGCCTATCTCATCCCGGCTATACTCTCTCAGGAAAAGACTGTTATCTCAACGGCATCAATAGCCCTGCAGGAGCAACTCGTTAAAAAGGACCTCGTCTTTCTTCATGAAAATCTTCCTTATGCTTTTACTTTTGCCCTTCTAAAGGGCAAGAATAACTACCTCTGCCTGAAAAGGGACAGGGAGTATGCTGATACAGGAGACGCCTACAGAAAATTTAAAAAATGGTGCGACTCTACAAAAACAGGTGATAAGGACGAACTCCACTTTATACCTGACTTCTGGGGGAGTGTCTCCGCTGACCCAGACGATTGCAGCGGAAAAATGTGTCCCTTTTACGAAGAGTGTTTTTATTACCGCCATTACAGGCAATTGCATAACGCGGACATCCTCGTGATCAATCATCATCTGCTCGTATATGATCTCATGTCTGAATTCAACCTGCTCCCTTTTCACAGCCGTTTAATCATTGATGAGGCACATCAGATGGAAAACGTGATGTCCGCTGTCCTGGGAAGCACTATAAGCTATTCAAGGATATCATGGATACTTCACAGGTTGAGGGGGCTCAGGATTTATGTTGACGAACTCTTCGGACCCACAGAGTCTTTTTTCAGGGGAAGCGTCTCTCCTCAGGGTAGAAGGAAATCACAGACTCAGTGTATTTACCCGGCCCCTGATACGATTATAGATGGACTGCGTAATCTTCACGGACTACTCTCCCTTGATTCAGCAATAGTGAGGCTGGAGTCCATCAAAAAAGAAGCCTCAACTGTTTATGGCGAACCACAGCGTCATACCACGCCAGAGCTATTCAATGCAGGACCCTCTGAACTGGCAGACCGTATTGAAACAACCATAAACTATGTCAGGGCTGTCTCAAAGGATATCAGAGATTTTATTGAGCAGGAAGACAGTGACAAGGTTTATTACATGACATGGAATAAGGGATTTATGGAACTAAGAAGTGATATGGTCGAGGTCATGAGCCCTTTTAACGCCCTTGTAAAGGGTTATGGGGGTGTAGTCCTGACCTCTGCCACACTCTCGGTCAGTAACAGCTTTGACTTCCTGAAAGAGCGGCTCGGCATCAAAGACTTTGAAGAACGTGTGATAGATTCGCCCTTCAATTATCATAAGCAGGCTCTCCTCTACATTGACAAAGATCTGCCGTCTCCTGCACGGGAAAACAGTGAGACATTCAATCAGAAATCGGTCGCTGTGATAGAAGGGCTGATTAACAACTCAAGGGGAAGGGCACTCGTTCTGTTCACATCATACAATCATCTGCGCTATGTCTCGGAAAACATTAACACTGAATATCCATTCAGATCACAGGGAGAGATGCCCCCGTCAAAACTAATCAAGTGGTTTAAAGATACTGATAATCCAGTTCTTCTTGCAACAACAACCTTCTGGCAGGGGATTGACATACGGGGAGAGAAGCTGAGCCTCGTAATCATAGTCAAGCTGCCATTCCGCTCCCCGGGAGACCCGGTTTATGAAGAGCGGTGCAAGAGGCTCGGTGAGCGCTGGTTCTCAAACCTCGCCCTACCCTCAGCAATACTGCTGCTGCGCCAGGGCTTCGGGAGACTCATCAGGGGGACAAGCGACAGGGGGGTTGTTGCCATACTGGACACCCGGGTTATCAGGAATTCCTACGGCAAGATGATCATTTCCTCTCTTCCGGAAATGGATATTGTGCATACTGCAGACGAGATAAGAGATTTTTTTAAGCAGGGATTGTGACTATTTATCAGAAAAAAGCCGCTGTCCCCATTTCCTCTATTATGAGCCTCTTTTTAATCAAGCCCCTCATATACAATTACAGAACCGAGATGACCCAGATAGATCAGCGGCAGCAGGATGGATATATTGAGCAATACATAGATCACGGTCAGGATATCTCCCCGTTCCAGTATACCAGGGGAGAGGTAGTACCAAAGGGTGACCAATCCCCCGATAATAAATACCAACGGACCATATTTGATCTTGGCGGCGAATATCGGTATCATGATGCCTTTGAATCTCTTCCTCCACTCAAGTATCCCTGTCAGATAGGAAACCGGCACACTGAATGTCGCCAGCAGCATGATGTAGAAATAGGTCCGGTTGAATGAGGCATTGTCAAACAAGAGATACAAAAACATGAAAAGTATTGCAACCGGATACAGGGAGTTAGTAAAGTGGATAAAAATAGAGTGGATATGGATGTCCTTTTTCCTGATACTCTCCCACAAAGTCGGCCATTTCAGATCCAATGGACTTACCTGACTTGCCTGTGTCCCCTCCGCAGGGGTTGCTGGGGAACTTGCTGCCTCGCTGACCAGAGGTTCATCCCAGACAAAACCTGACGGGGGTAATTTCTTTTTCTCCCACTCGATGCTATCCCCGAAAAAGTAGACCTCATAGATATCTTCCACCGCTACCCTGGGAGGATCAGACTCATCATTTGTCACCATATCCTTAAGTTCAGACTTGATTCCATTCATAACAATAGCAAGTGCGCCTGACATATCTTCCGCCTCTACGAACCTAGCGGCAAGAAAACCGTTCTTTTTGATTTTATTATTAGTCTTTATCAGGAAATTACCCCCTCTGATGCAAACTTCAAACTTTTTCATTTAATTCCTCTCAATTAAGTGCTCACATAAAAATGGCATATTGTCTTATATTTTAATCAAAGGTGTAAGTTCAGGCATCTTCTTATCATCTTTATAATAAACGTGCTCAAGAAATAATCCTGAGGGAGGGGCAGTGAGCCTGGCCGGCTCACCTGATTTTGTTTTTATAAACTCCTCAACTTTTCCCGGGGAAAGTTTTCCCCTGCCAACCTCAGCAAGCACTCCAACTATTCTTCTAACCATCTTCCAGATAAAATGAGAACCTGTAATTCGTATTAAAATTAAATCCCCGTATTCCTTAATCTGAATTTCCTCGACCTTGACCCTGGTTGATTTCTCTTCAGGGTCGTCATCTGTAAATGACTGAAAGTCCTTCATCCCAATAAACAGCCCTGCCACCTGTTTCATCTTTTCAATATCGAGTTTGTCTTTTATCCACCAGACATACTTCTTTCCAAAGGCGGTTCTCCTGCGGGATATCTGATAAACATAACTCCTTGAAACCGCATCATGCCTCGCATGAAAACTCTGGGGCGCCTTCTCGATTCCAAGAATATTTATATCAGCAGGCAATTCATCGTTAAGTTTCATCCTGATAATATCTACAGGGAGTTTGGTTTTAAGCTCCAGATGAGCAACCTGTCTTAGCGCATGAACCCCTGCATCTGTCCTGCCGGAGCCCTGGAAATCAAACTCCATAGGATAAAATATCTTTTTAAGAGCAAAGCTGATTTCACCCTGAACAGATCGGGCGTTCTTCTGAATCTGCCATCCCCTGAAGCGGGTGCCTTCGTATTCAATATATAGTTTAAACCGGCTCATAGTTTATTTCCAAAATTATGATTATAGCTTTTGTGTATAGGTTTAACAAGGTCTTAAAAACTTGTTGCTCCTGTGATTTAACAGATAAAAGTTCTACATCTCTTCATCCTGATAATCCCTCATTTTCTTTCTGAGCCGGATAAATCCATATATAGTCAAAAATGCGGCGATGAAAAACAGTATCAGATAGATGTGGTCAGAGATATAGGCAAACCAAGTGTACTGGTGTTTCCCCTTATCCCTCTTCCATTTATACTCTATCTCTGTAAAGTCTGCGCCGGATTCATCTCTTACCGCATCATAGAAACCAGCACCACTGCTAAGTCTTGAAATAATCCCTTTTATTGAATCCATGCCATATCTTTGCTCAATGTAATCCACCATGCTCTTGCCCTGTTCGTAAGACAATATAAGGTCAGCAGGATCAGACGGAAGGGTTTCGGATATAGTTGAAAAGGGCAATAACGTACCGTTTATAAAGGCCATTTTTAAGACATCAGTGGATCTGGGGTAGACTACTTCATTGATGCCCCCACTCACCCATTGCGATACACCCTCATCAAACCACCGTGGAAGATTATTCCCTGCTATATTCTTATGGAGAAGCAGGTGACACATCTCATGCATAATAATCAGTTTGAGGGTGAGTGGGTCATATCGAAATTGTGAGTAGTCTAAGACTATGAGATCCTGTCCGGGTATCGCAAATGCAGCAATCATATCATTCTTCACCAAACTCCTGAAGGTTTCCCGGTGTTTATAAATTATGATCTCAAAAGAAAAATTAATGGGCAGTCCGGTCCTCTTTTGAACCTCGTCCTTTAAAGACGGGATTAAACCGGCAATCTCATGAGCAACACCACTCAACCCCTTTTCGTATTTTATGGTAACCTCATATGTCTTTATGATTTCAAACTCAACTGTGTGGGCAGTTATGGGAAAAGATAATATGAGGAATAATAAAAGGGTTCTTGCTGTCATGTTCCTGTTGATTATTATAGCAGGAAAGAAGCTACTGATATAAAACTCAGCCGTGCGGTTATTTGGGCGTTAGAAAGGAATCTATGGCCTTACTGAGATTCTTTACTGGCAGATTTACAAAGATTTGTTAAGTCATGCTTTCCTCAGTGGATGGTAACGTTGAACTAAAAGCCAAGCTCTTTTTCCAGTTCTTCTTGTCCCTTCTTAAACTCTTTTTGTTTGTTTTCGTCTTTCATCATTTCCTTAATCGTTCGCTGTGTCTCTTGCTCTTTTTTCTCGTTCTCCTTCTCCAAACGGGATTCCATATCCTTTATCCTGGCTTCGTTCTCCCCAGTATCAGAAATATAATAATAGGCCACGGCCGTCGCATAATCCCCTTTCTTCGTAAGCGTTTAATTAACCCCATCTTCCCCTGATTTACCTGATATGACATGATGATCCTGGAGATAACAAAGGGGGGATCAATCATGTCGGAGAACAATAAAGAAGAGCAGTATGGTGAGAAGTA